>JAFGIW010000212.1 GCA_016929415.1 Chitinispirillaceae bacterium
CCCCATCGCATCAGCGCCGCCCGCAAAGCTTTTGGATAAGAGGCCGTTGCTGTCTGAGGGCCAGAGCTTTTACCGGCCCGAGTTCAACGGCCTCCCGAAAGCGGTGCGATCAGCCGGCGCTGCAGCGCGGCACGGGAGTCAAGAGGGGGTTTGTCACTGCCGTTTTTAAGCGTGTTGTATCCAGTACTTCGTACTGTTTCTTTTATATCGCTTTGCTGCTGAACCCCCTCTTGTCGGGGTAGCGGGTGGCGACCCACCCGCTTAAAATGATCTGAATTCCGTGAAATCGATGAAATGGTTTATCCCTATCCGGATAGCGACCCTGACAATGAGGAAGAATGTTAATGTCTGGCGACTTCGGCAGATCGGGATTTGCCTCGTTTGAAAGGCCGGAGCTCCTGACGGATCTGTCGGGCCAGATAGACTTTCGCAAGACTTTGATAGGGCACGTCCTGCCGGTTGGCCTGTTCTTTAAGCGCAAAAAGCATGTCCTCAGGCAACCGGATTGAAATCGATCTCATCGTCGGCTTGAGATTCGGGAATGAAACTCTTTTCGATCCGGAAAAATCGAAATAATCGGGCAGGGAATGCTTCGCCCAGAAGTTCCGTTCCTTGTCTTCCGATGAGAATCGCGGTATTGATTTAGTTTTGGTTTTCATAATAGTTGCGTTCCTTCCGGTCCATATCACGCGCGGAGATTACACGGATAAGATTTCCTCGTATAGTGAATACAATCGCCAATCTTCTATTGCGATCGGTAACACCCAACGCCGCATACCGGCGTTCGGATTCCGAATGACGAACATCCGCCGAAACGAATATGGGTCGATTGAAAAAAACCTGTTCGCATTCGGTAAAATGAACACAATGCTTTTTATAATTTTTCTCACTGTTTCCATCATCCCATTGAAACCCTTCAAGACTCCACAGCAGCTCATCCATTAGTATAATGTATATTCCGGATATATACAAGTCAAACGGTGACGGCTGTCGAGATCAAATAAATAAAAAATCAAACCGTTTAAAAGACAGGTGATTTTAACTTGAAAATACGTATATGTTTTAATATATTATACGTATAAAAGGAGCGGTTATGGAATCCAAACTGACACTTAAACTCGATTCGACATCGATTAAAAGAGCCAAACAGTATGTGAGCAGGCATAAAGGCAACAGCTTGTCGAAATTGGTTGAACGATACTTCAATTCGCTGACATCGGTGGAAACGGTACGGGAGAAAAAACTGCCGCCGATAGTCTCAAGTTTGTCCGGCGTATTGAAAAAACATGGAATCAACGATGCAAAGGAAGAGTACACAGGCTACTTAATAGAAAAATACAAATGACGGATAAGATTTTTCTGGATGCCGACATCATTCTTGATTTGTTTCTGGGCCGCCAACCGTTTTTTAAAGATGCGAATGACGTGTTTACCTTGCTTGAAAACAATGAGGTCTCCGGACATGTTTCACCTTTGATATTTTCGAATCTGTTCTATATTTTTAAAAAAATATGAAACGAATACAACGGCGATTAAATTATTAACCCGGCTGAAAGCACTGGTTCATGTGGTAACGATCGATGAACGGATTATCGATCTGGCGTTATCCTCCGGTTACAGGGATTTCGAAGACGCAATCCAGTATTATTCGGCACTTGAAGCCGGCTTGCAGTTCCTTTTGACAAGAAATAAAAAGGATTATATCGAATCCGATCTTATCATCTGCACCGCGAGGGAATATCTTGCCCTCCGGGCAGCGGGAAGGCATAATTCCTCTATAAGAAAATAATGAGTAAACCACATTACCACCATTCTTCTAAAAAGCCTAACCACGGAGAGCACAGAGATCACGGAGGGTTGAAAAATAAGAAATACAGGTTTTTTCATTACGAAGAACAATCAGATTGTTTCTTAAAACAACAATAATCCTCCGTGGTTGAATCGGTTTTTTATCTCTCGGGTATAATTGCCCGAAGCTTGCTTTTAACGCCCCCTCCGTTGGTTCCCCGGAGGGAGCCCCTGATCGAAGTCTCAATTCAGGGGATCATGGGGGGTGAGTAAGCAGCGAGATAAGGCAAATCTTCATCGTTCCGGTGTCGGGGTCGGATTTGAAATCATCGATTAATTTTTCCTGAGCCGACCCTCGCGGTGTGAGAACCCCGATTCATTTTTCCTGAGCCGTATATCTCAATTTGCCGGCCTGGAATCATTTTTCCTGAGCCGATCCTTACAATCATGCCTCGCAATCTGAGATCTTCGGTTCATTTTTCTTGGGACGACCCTCGTAATCAGTAACTGTCCGGAAACGACCATTTTCGGACGCTGAGCGGAGTCGAAGCGGCCGGGATATAGTTAAATGGAAGGGGCTGTTACCGCTATCCGCCGTTTTCTTGGGTATGTGGATCTGTTGATCGCCGGCGACGAAACCGCCTTTTCGGAAATCGGGCAGGCAGTCACCACCATTCTCGCGGATGTGGAGTCGATCGCACGCGGCCGCAAGACGCGGGAAGAAAACAGTATCCCAGAGTATTATCGCAGCTCTGAAACCGTACCGGACAGGCAGAATATTATCGAGAATAATCGCGATAATCGATGATGACGGCCATGATCTTCTAACCTTTAATCAGTGGATGAAAGGCATCGAGATTACGCTCTGGGATGGAAATGGGAAGCGGGTTAAACCTTGCCGTTCCCCTGCTACAAGGCCAGCGAACAGGATCGCCCCCCTATAGACATTATTGTTTTCCGCATCAATGGCTTTAACTACCAATCAAATACTTTTTCAACCAATTCTCGTATATTAGTAATTATCTCTGAAAGTTCGCCTGCATCGAGTCCGCTTTTATTAAGAAAACTTTTCCACTGGACTACCTTCTCATGATTGTGTGCGAATTCTTCAGAGAGTCCTTTCGGACATGAATCCGGCAGTATTGTCTTCCTTCGGTTCAATGTATTTAAAACGGCCCTACGAAGAGATTCGGCATTGAATGAATTATCCCGTATCAAGATAAACAAGTCATAGTAATCCTTCATACGACTGTTGACCATGCCTCGTGTAAGAATTGCATCCAGTTTTTCTGCGAAGACGGTTTCGCGTGGATACATAAACAGAGAGAAAGGACGCATTTTAATCATTCGCGGGAATTCAACATAGACAGGCCCCGGAGTAACCGCATCTCCAAATCCGATATCAACCTGAACATTGCTGATTGCTCCACATATCGATCCTTCAATAAAGACACGCACCCCCTCATATTCATCATCTTCTTTGATCTTCATTCCTTCGACGCGATCCGGGAAGAAAACCATGCAATCGTCCTGAATTTCCACCGATATAATTTCCTTAAAAATATCAACAACTGCACTGATTTCATTCTCACCACGGCCCATCAAATCAATATCACGAGTCGGCCTCTTCCCTGCTCCGCTCCACACTGTGAATAAAAGTGCTCCTTTCAGCAGAAACCTGTCGGCATATGCGGAATGTGCCAATCTATCAAGAATACATTCGATGGCATATCCATCGATTATCCGTTGAAAATCCTGCCTGGTCGATTTGGCGTAATTAAGCAACCTCTGTCGAATGCTTGCTGCCGGATTTGTGGGGTTTTTAACACTCATCGGTATATTGCTTCCATATACGGTTCCATGACCGTGTAAACCCTGCACTGTTGTGCCATTTTAAGAAGCTCATCCGAGGTATATATTTTTTTTCGTGCCCCGTCTTCAAGCGCTTCCATAGCGACATCGAGCCCGATTTTATTACGGAAGCGAAAGCAGTCGGCTATGGTTCGTACCGGATTAGTGATCTTGATCACTACGCTGTCGATCTCAACAGTTAGAATACCGATTCTTTGAAACTGTTCGGTGAAATGAACCGCAGTAATCGAAATAGCGGAGAGTTTCGGAGTCCGGTAATTTGACGGCAAGGCGACCCAGATACTTGCCGGATTTTGAGTTCCAATGTCATGAAACCGGAGTGCCGTCAAGAGGCATATGATACCTTTCGGGACAAGTTTTCCAACGGCTGCCATTGTACTCTGGGATGACAGCGGTGTATTGGTACGATAATAAAGCCCTCGACTGATCTGGACCAGTTCTCCCCGCCGAAGCATGGAAGGAATTTGAAAACGAGAATATCCCATCGCTTCCAAATCTGCAGCACGGACCAGGACTTTATAAGAATTCTGTCTCTTATCCATAGTAATAAATATAACTCAAAATGTATATATTTTCCAATTATTATAGTCATTTTGAGTCATTTTTTCCCTACTACAGAACATGCAATTTAAAGAAGAAAGTATAAATCAAACCAGTCCGCAAGCTATTTTAAGTATGATCCAACCCGAAGAACAGCGCCATGCGCTCTTCGCACTCTGCGCCGCAGTCCTCCTCATCACCCTCTTCTTCGGCCTTAAACCCAAAGGCTACCGTTTTATCAATCAGGTACAATGGGTTGGAAATACAAACAGTCTCGCTTTTACCAATATCGGTATGGCATACAGTAAGAAAACGATCGGGGAGATCGGGATTTCCGATTCGATGAGTATTATCGCAGCTCTGAAACCGTACCGGACAGGCAGAAGATTATCGAAAATAATCGCGATAATCGACGATGACGGCCACTATCTTCTGACCGTCGATCAGTGGATGAAAGGGATCGAGGATACGCTCTGGGATGGAAATGGAAAGCGGGTGCGGAAGGCCGGTATCGGGGAGGCACTATCCCGCCGATTCGTTTCGATTGGCGGCAATCGGAATCAATGACCGTGAGATGCTGCTGATTGCCGGGGATTCCGGCGGATCGATGGTACAGCGGGTGATTCAGCTCCCCTCCGGATATCTGAAAAATGGGCGGCTCATTCTCGGCATGTCCGCCGAAGGGCGCAATCCGTGGCGGGGGGAGATGGGGGGACTGGCGATCTTCGGAAGGAGTGCGGGAGAATCGACGATTGACGCATGTGTCAAAGCCTGGAAGAAGACAGGCTCATTCGAATCTCTTTCCGATGTAAAACCGGCGGCACTCTTCCGTTTCGACGGATCACCCGGCAGGACAATCGCGGACCAATCGGGAAACAGGTGGGACCTAACCCTTCCCAGATTTCCGAAGATGTTCCGCTACAAGGTCCTCGAACTGCTGCCCGATTTCGGAAAAATCGACAAAAGCCTCATCACCGACATCCTCGTCAATTTTTTCGGATTTTTCCCGCTGGGCGGGTGCTGCTGTTTTTTACTGTTATCCCTCGGGAGCTCCAGGAAAAAGGCCCTTTTATTGACTGTAGCTGCAGCCCTGTGCCTCAGTCTCAGCATTGAACTGTGGCAGGTGTTCATTCAAACGAGAGCGTCGCAACTTATCGATGTAATCCTGAACGGAGCGGGGGTATGGGCAGGGGCTGTTGGAGCGTGCATGAGTATCAACTCAGGCAAAAAAAACATCTCTCGTGAAGAGCGCGAAGGACGCAAGAAAAACGGAGATCTAATGTAACCTGTCCCACTGTTCAACCTTTGCGAGATAAAAATAACCATCAGGGCCGGCCATGAGAAGCAATCGTCGAAGTATAATATTTTTCACCCATTGAATTATCAGGTGCAGGTTTGTTATACTAGAGGGTAGGATAAAGAGCAGCTGTACTATTTGGTTAATTAAGCGGTTAATTATTTGAGCCATTTTCCCTATATATATATTTGATAAGGGGAAATGGAGGGTACTTACAAAAGGGTAGTGGAATTTTGTATGAATGTACTTCAAACTATTCACATGTTACCACGACACTACCTGATCGTTTTTTTATGTATTGTATGCAACGTTGTGGCTTTGCAGAACCTGCCGGCCGGTTCCACTATAAAAGCATTTTTCTGGACGCAGGAAAAGGATGGCGGCGTAAAAAATGGCTGCTATGGAAATGTCAAGATGGATTCGCTCTCTTCCGGGGAAAGTAATGAACGGTACTTCTCAACCTTCTGGCTTCCGACGTACCAGTGGTGGCACACAATGTTCCCGAAGACGTACCTCACCACTATCATGAGCATCAGCGGCCGGCAACCCACTGCCGTCAGCAGGGCATCAGGTCATTTTTCCGCCATTCCCTGGTTCGAGGGTTTCGAACGGACCGACTCATCGGGCAATTCGATGCGGTTTCCGTTTCCCCTTCTGCCACAGGCGAGTGTCTACGGCAGGTACGATTACTTTACCGTTGATGTCGACGATACGCTCGATCTTGAATTCTACGGCGCGGGCGACAGCATCATGGTAGGCACCTTCATTCATAAAAAGCCCAACGCTCTCGGAAGCGTCAACATCATCGCACGCAACGCAATCATCGTTGAACTGACAAAGGTAAATCCGCTCCGGATAAAAAGCGTTCGATGCAACGGCTTCTTCGAACCGCTGATCTCCCATTACTTACAGTATGACCTGACAAAGCTGAAAAAAAACGTCGCGTGGTACGGCGTCGATCTTATCGACACTTCTTCAAAAGCTCCGGTTATCAGGGTGGGCGCCATCACAATCGAAGGTACTTCCCCCTACGTTGCAGGATCGACCCATAAAATTTCATGGCCACCGGGCGATGTGTCGGAGGTCGACAGTTTTCTTATCTATATAAGCTTCGATTCGGCGAAAACATGGAGTGTTACCGGAAAGATACTTAAAGATTCCTCTTTTATCTGGACCGTTCCCAACCATGAGTCGGACAATGCGTTTATCAAAATAACCGCATTCGGTCACAACGGAGAACGGATCTCCTCGCAATCAAACCGTTTTTCGATTATAATTCCGGCGGGATTCAGGCTCGACGTACAGTCGTACGCCACGTCTAGCATCATCGCCTCATGGAACCCATCTGCCATTACAACACCCGGAAAACGGGCGGTCTGCATCGCGTATTGTAACGGAAGTGTCGTAAACAAGGTCACGGCGGGCGGTATCGATACCATCATGTACGATCTGCAAACCAGCCGCGACACCATTACCGGTCTCGATAGAAGCGGCATGTGGTACTTTACCGCATTTATTCTCGATTCCACCGGAGCGTTTATTCTCGCCGGGCCCAATGCGATCGATTCGGCATTGGCGGAAGACCTTACAGCACCGATAAACAGTTTCATTCTTGCTGGAATCGCCGTTGACTCGACAAGGATACGGTTGTCCTGGCGGGTGAATGGCGCCGTAGACACCGACATCGACACTGTCGGGATATGGATGAATGAGTATAGGTATCCGACAGCGGCGCACGATACCGGTTCACGAACCGCGGCAATCGTGACCGCAGCCGACAGTGTCGATACCATTGTAAAATTGAAACCTGCAAAAACCTACTATTTCGCCCTTTTTGTCGCTGATTCTTCAGGAAACTGGTCCGGCAGCACCGCTCAATCCATGGTACAGGTGCGGACTCCCGTTGGACCCGGCTCAATCGACAGTGCGAATGCAATACAGATTTTAGGTAGTGACACTCAGTCGGTTTTTTCGGACACGATCAAACTCTGGAGCAACGACCTTAAATCCGCCTATGTGGATACGATCGATGCATGGACCGCACCCGCGGCCGCCGGTTGTATCAATGTCGGTCCGTCATTTACATTCCGATATGGAATGCTGCCCGCAGGCTCAACCGTATCGATCAAGGTAAAGACGGGAGATGTTCCGGCCGGGTATGCATTAACCGACCTGCGGGTCTACCGTTACAATATTTACACCGGCAATTGGCGCATTGAGGAAGGGGCGATTACCTTCGACACCTTGGCGGGAACCGTTACCTTTACCAGTAAAGAGGCTCGGTTGCCGGTTATTCTCATGATCGATACCGTCCAGCCGGACATCAACGTTACCCGCAAAGATACCGCCGCCTACAGCGCCAATCAACCGATCACGGATACCTTTACGGTTGTGGACAACATCGAAAACGTAACAATAAAACTACTTGCATCACCGGGCAACCTCGGTTACAGCGACATATCGCTCTACGCGGTTGCAGGAAGCAGGCAGAATGAATACATTACCACGATCCCCGCTTTTGTGGCAGACCCCTGTTCGGGAGTGCGGGGATTGTTCACGGTAAGTGACGGCCGAAACAGGGATACAATAAATCTTTCACGGAAAATTATACGCACCGGTATGAACTGCGACGATGCGGTTGCCGGAGAAATGGCCTGGACACCGCTCTTCGTTACCGCGGAACCGGAAAAAAAGCTCCTTTCTTCAATTCTTACTTCGATTGGCAACCCGTGGGTTTACAATACGGAGAACGAACGAATCATCCAGTGGCTGCCGCTCTCATCAAATAAAACCAGTGAAGACAAATGGGTTGAATATGCAAAAGCAACGGATTCCCTGTTTACGTTTACCTTGGGAAAGCTGTTCTGGATGAAAAGCGGAACAAGCGCCGCGATTCCCTATGGAAAAGCAATTGTTCCCGCGCTTATCGATACATTCGGCATTGTGCTTAAAAAAGGACAGTGGACCGATTTCTCAATGCCCTACCAATTCGATATTTATTCGGGTGATATACTCGCAGCTACCGAAGGCAAATCAAAATCATCAACCGATTCGATCGAGTTGTATCAGTGGCTGAAGTCAAAAAAAACCTACACTACCGATCCGGTCTATCTCCCCGGTATCGGTGATCTCGAAAATCCAAACAATATCATTACCGGCGGATCGGCATATACCGCATTTAATGCCGCGGGAAAAGACATCATCCTTCGGATCCCACCCGTCTGCGCAGCACTGTCGAAGGTCGGCATAACTGCGGGAGGCATTGCCAAAAAGGCGGGAAATACGGCGTGGTGCGTTAAAATCGGAATGATTGATCGCGATGGCGTAACGTTGCCCCCAATGTATTGCGCATCGACTCCGGCAGACGGTGTGGGAAGGTTCTATGCACTACCTCCCGGCTTTTCAGTGGTTTCGGCGGGAATTTTCAACGCGACAACCGGCAGACGCTACGGACATGCCGCGAATGGCGATCTTAAGGGAGGGGGAACCACTTACAGGGTTGTTTATGAAAACAGGGCAACCGGACCAGCGACGATCAACAGCCGCATCGAATACACCTCCGGACTCCCAACAGACGTTTCGGCGCGTCTCTACCGGAATGACGACAGCCATACGCCAATACCCACCGATTCGAACACCATTACTCTTTCCTCAAATCAGAAAGTAACAGGATACCTTGTTATCGGAACCGAGGCATATATTAACGATATGGTGAAGCAACTGTCGTCAATTTTAGCATTCACCCCGTTTACCTGCAACGGCGGCCTCAGGATTCGCTACACCCTTCCCGCGGGCGTATCAACGCTTTCATTTGTAATTTTTGACCTGAAGGGGCGTCGAGTGGTACGGAAGGTAAAAACGGACGGGTTGAATGCGGGGGCCGGGTCGCTTTGGTGGGAAGGATTGATTTCCGCCGGGTATTATATCGTGCAGCTGCAGGCGGATTTCGAGCAGGAAGGGAAAACGCTCGTCATGAACAAACGGTGGCTTTATGTGCGGTAAAATAAAGGTTTCGAGGGGTGTGCATCCAGCATTAAATCGCTTATCATGATCGGAGCCGCATCATTATCGATCAGCAGCCAGAATTTACTTGTAGTAATGGATCTCGAATACGGCGGGAGCATGGTACTACAAGCGGCATTACAGTGCGGATAGTGAGAAAAGTTCCGGTCCGGAGGAGCGGGAAATATCGCTGGACGATGCGCCGGTGAGGATGAGGGGGGGAGTGAGTTAGTAGTCAGTAGTAAATAGTCAGTAGAGTGGTTACAAGAAATCAGCAGATATAAGGCGGATGAATTTTTACCACGAAGGACACGAAGGGGAGAAGGAGGCGGGGGTATTCAATAGTCGGCATTCGGTAGGAAAAAATGTTATTAATTATTATTTTTACTTAAATTTTAATACCAATTAACATCGTGTAATTGTAAAATTTTCTTTTTCCTAAATAATCGAGGCTTTAATGCCTACAATATCAATGTTTTATGGAATTCTCGTGGCAATCTTTTATGAAGATACCGGTCGCCATAATAAACCGCATATTCATATACGTTATCAGGGATATAAAGCATCGGTTTCAATTAAAGACGGAACCATACTTGCGGGTGATATCCCGATAAAGCAATTACGAATGGTACAGGTATGGATCGATATCCATAAAGAGGAGCTTTTGGCCGACTGGGAACTGGCCGCGGCGGGGGAAGAACCATTCCGTATTGCACCGTTACAATAAACTAGGAGAAACGTATGGAAAAATTATTTGACGTTGTCAGTGTCGAGCCTCGGGATGACAACAGCCTGCTGCTTGTTTTTGAAAATCAGGAGAAGCGCAGGTTCGATATGACTCCGTTCCTCTCAAAAAAACCATTTGTTAAAATTAACAATTCCCCTTTGTTTATGAAAGCAAAGGTCGCTTATGGAACGGTTGTATGGCCGGGAAATATCGACATTGCGCCAGAAACGCTTTGGGATTGTTCTCAACCGGTATGAATGAGAAGAGGCGACAGGGGGGGGGTATTAAGTAGTCAATATTCAGTAATCAGTAGGAAGAGATATATGCAATAATTTTAGGCATCAAATACCACGGTAAAAACAATGATTTTTCACCACGAAGGACACGATGGGGGGGCAGGCGGCGCGACATAATTAAATAGTACCTAAATTGAGCGATTCTTCTTTGCGCTGCTGCTGCAGATGCCGGTAAATACGCCACTGCGAAAATGCTCGAAATACCTCCCCGG
>JAFGIW010000213.1 GCA_016929415.1 Chitinispirillaceae bacterium
CCGCCGTACACGAGCACCTGCGCCACGCCGTCAAGCCGCTGCAGGCGTTCCCGCACATTGTCTTCGAGCAGCTTTTTAAGCTTGTAGGCATCCTCAATGCCGGTGACGCCTACCATCAGGACCGGCATCTGCGACAGGCTGAATTTGAACACCATCGGCTCTTTCACGCCTTCAGGCAGAAAATTTTTTATCTGGGCGATATTATCCTTTATGTCCTGCGCCGCGTAATCGAGATCGGTTCCCCACTCGAATTCCACACTGATGGACGAGTAGCCCTCCAGGGACTGCGAAGAGACTTTTTTGACCCGGTTGACGCTCGCGATCACGCCCTCGAGCGGCACGGTCACCATCCGTTCAATCTCCTCCGGAGCCACTCCCTCGTACCGGGTCACGACCGTGACCATGGGAAAAGTGATATCGGGCAGCATGTCGAGCGGCAGCCGGGTGAGCGAGAGTATGCCGAACACCATCACGATAAGAATCAGCATGGTGATCGATACGCGACGGCTCACCGAGAATTCGACCAGCGGGAATATTTTTACTCTTTTATCGGGGTTCGGTTCTTTTTCGGTCATATTATTCATACGGTTTCCGTTCAGTTCAATAGGGTTTTACGTACGGTTTTTGCAGGCGCTTGTCGATACCCTTCCATGGATTTCACGGATCACTCCACTACGTTCACCTGAGCGCTGTCGGGCAGAGCTTTGTTGCCGGCCACGACAACCAAATCGTTTTCCGCAACGCCGTCCAGAACTTCGGCGTACTCATTAGTCAACCATCCGAGCGTTACTTTCCGTGCGCACGCCAGATTGCCTTTGACCACGAATACACGTTCATCCACGATTGCGCTGCGCGGCAGCGCCAGCACACCGGCTTTTTCTCCGAGGATGAGACGTACCTCGGCGAAATACCCCGGTCGCAGAAGCCGTTTTCTGTTCGGCACTACGACCCTCGCCCCGAAGCTCCTGCTTGCCGGGTCGGCCTGCGGGTTGACATAATCGACCCTTCCGGCAAGGGGAACGCTGTCGTCGACCTGATCGACCGACAGGCGCACGGTCAGGCCCTTTTTGACGAACTGAACGGTCTTATCGTCGACCTGCAGATCGATTTTCAGCGGATCGAGCTGGGCGATATGCACCAGACCGCCCGATGCACCGGGCGTCATCGATCCGGAATAGAGTTCACCCTCTTCAACCGCCGTGGAGGTAACGACTCCGGCAAAAGGCGCGATCAACGTCGTGTTTTCCAGCAGATTTTCCGTCTGTCGCTTCATGGCCGTATATGCGGCCTCCACCGACTCAAACTGCGATTTGGGGATCGCGCCCGATTCGTACAGCGATTTCATGCGGTCGTAGTTGGCCATTACCTGCTGAAACTGCGCCTCGGTTGCCACCAGTTGCGCATCATCCATTCTGGCGACGACCTCACCCCTGGAGACGAAATCGCCGATTTTTACCGGCATCGCTCTGACACGGCCCGGCACCTGGGGGGCGATATCGGTTTCACGCAGCGGTTCAAGCGTGCCGAGGAGCCGGCGTTCCTGATACAACGTGGTGCGGACGACTTTTTCGACCTTGACGTCAACCTTGATCCGTTCAGCCGCGACCTCGACTTTTTTCGGTTTGAACTGCTTGATTTTATCGCAGCAGATGAAGCCGATGCATGCGGCCAGCACGAAGCCGGAGACGATACAACCGATTCTTTCCTTTTTCATATCAGTTCCCTTCAAATATGGAATTCATTACAGCCTTCCTCCCGGTACAGGTCGATGCCGGGTAGAAGCGAGCCTTCGGCACCATGCATGATCCGGCCTGTCGCCCGTCATCCTTACCTCCCCTGCCCGCCGTTACCCGCACCGGATGCACCGGGTGCGGACGAACCGCCTGCCGCGGCGGCGCCTGCGTCAACGGATCCCGCAGATTGCGTCTGGCCCGGCGAAAGCGGCGCGAGCCGGTACTCTTCCAGCGCCAGCTTGACGTTGATGCACGCCTGGGTGTAGGCAACGGCCTTGTTTGTCAACTGATTCCTGGCAGTCAACAGTTCGGTGCTGGTGATGGTTTGCGCATCGTATTTTTTCCTCGCAATGTCGAGCGCCTTGGCGGCGATGGCGACGTCTTCGCGGGCGATTGTGCTGGCCTGCATGGATTGCGCGACCTTGCGCGCCAGTTCGAATTTTTTCAATCTGACCTGTTCGCCCAGGTTCGCAATCTGGAGTTGCAGCGCTTCGGCCTGGTATTTGATTTTCTGCGCCTCGCGCACCCCCTTGCCCCAGTCGAACAGCGGCCAGTTGAGCGAAACACCGAACGCCGAGGTATTGTCGAATTTCGTCTCATCGCTGATCGAATACTGGTTGCTGTAGGCAAGATTCGCGAAACCCGCTATGGTCGGCGCATAGGCGGCTTTTTGAATTTTTTCAAGACAGAGCATTACGGCAAGCTGGTACCTCATGGCGCGCAGATCCTCGCGGACCGCAAGCCATTGATCGACGGAGTCGGCGGCCGGCAGCAGATTCACGGTTTCCTCGCTGCGCAGATTCGTGGTATCAACTTCAATGACGGCATCGGCAGGCAAACCGAGAAACAGCAGAAGCTGGCCGCCGAGTGTATGGATCATGTCCCGCATTTTTATTTCGAGCAGTTTGAAATTATCGAGCTGAATCTTTGAGTTGAGCACATCCAGCTCGATTATCAGGCCGCTGCGGAACATCTTCTCTTGATCGCCGACCAGCGTTTCAAACCATTTGCAGGTTTCGGCGGTCGCTTCGAGCCCTTTGAGCGATGCGACATACCCCCAGTAGAGTGAAAGCGCCGCATACCCCATTTCGGCCTTGGTCCGTTCGTGGGTCAATTTATGAGCCTCGGTGGAATATTTCTGGATGCGATAGGCATTGATAATCTTCCCCCCGGTAAATATCGGCTGCGCAACGGTCAGACCGAGGGAGTAAATGTTCGTCGGGCTCATCGCCAGATCGCCGAAATCGAACAGGCTGCTCAGCTGATTTAAAAGAGCCAGATCGCCGTAATCGTACGGCGGCCTCGGATTCATCGTGGCAGGATCCATGAATGAATCGATGCTGAGGCCGCCTCCCGCTCCAAATTCGAAGGTAGGCTGCGTCACCAGATGCGTTGCGCCGGCGGTGCCGCTCACGGTGGGCAGGAAGCCGGTGAATGCCGACTTCAGCGCCTGTTCCTGGGCTTTGATCCCCAGCTCCGACGCCTTGATCATCGTGTTCTGGGTGACGGCCAGATCCTTCACCGTTTCCGGCGTCAACTTGACGACGACACCGCCAACCGCGGCGCACCATGCGACGGCGACCCACAGCGCCGGCGCCTGCGGCATGAAGCGACGTTGTGCCGTCACCATTCTGCCATGACGTATGCTTGTTCCGGTATCGAACATCGGGTTTCTCTCCTCACTTTGAGTCATGCGCCGGGCGCACCGGCGCCGTGCTTGACAAGATCAACAACCTCCCCTGATCTTCAAATTGATATCGTCCGCCTCGCCCGTCATCAAGGCGCGTGCATTCATCCCCCGGATGGCCAAGATGTTGAAAGTCGCCTCATAATCGGGATAATAACTATAAAAGGACGGTTTGGCAAACCCTGCGGCTGCGATAATGTCCTCGAGGCGCGCGTTCATATATCCTTGTCCGGTAAAGACCTTTTTCGCCGCATCCGGTATCAATAAACACGTGGCATCTTTTATAGCAATCTCGAGAAGCTCTTTCGGATTCATGAGCAATTTGGACAACGGGGTATATTTTTTTCTTCGGGTTAAATATACCAACTTCGCGTCAGGGTATTCAACCGGAAAATCGGAGAATCCAACAAGCGATCGAAAGATGTGGGATGTTACATTCATCCTTTCAATTTTTTGATGCGGGGGTGGAGCCCCCGCACCAAATGATATTGATCCCCGGAAGATTGAAGAAATGTAATTATGAGGAGATGAAAACGCACGGCATCACCTCTCATCTCGCCGGCGCCTGCTTCAATCTCCTGGGAAGGAAAGTTGAAGCCGGAAAAGGGGAAGGAGCGCTTCGTCGTAAAACGGCAAAAGGGATTTACTTCTACGGAAACGAAAAAAGCGGCGGTAGACGGAAGATTATGTTCGCGGAATAGACGGTAATCCGTAGTAAAACCTAAATTGAGCGATTCTTTTTGATGCCGATGCATAAGATGCCGAGGAAAGACGACATGCGAAAAGCGCAGGAATACCCGGGGA
>JAFGIW010000214.1 GCA_016929415.1 Chitinispirillaceae bacterium
AAAACGGTACAATGGAAACAGCGCGATAGCACTGGACTCCTTACGTTTAAGGAACGTAGTGACAAAACGGTACAATGGAAACAGTGCGATAGCACTGGTTTACGTTTAAGGAAGCGACGGCATCCAATCCATCGTTTATCCGATAGTTGACTCCCCGTGGTATCGGTCGTATTTTCATGGTTTCGACAAAGGATGGCGCTGCATGGAAAGAATCAAGATCGACATTTTCAACTATGAAAGTTTCCGCAAATACATAAAGGACTATTATGAGGTAAACAACAGGGCCGATCCCAAATTTTCCTATGCTTTTCTGGCCGACAAGGGGGGGTTCGACAACAGGGTGCTGGTGTATCGTATTGTTGAAAACAAGATTAAAAGAATATCCGCGGAGCACTGCATCATGCTATCAAAAGCGTTCAACCATACGCCGCGGGAGGCGGAATATTTCGGATATCTTTTCGAATTGGACCAGATTAAATCCGAGGAGAAGCGTTCGGCGATCGGGAAAAAGATGCGTGCTATTATTGATGGTCAAAATGTCAAAATCAGGATGATTAAAAAAGACAAAGACCATGAAGCGTTTTACGCGGAGTTGTACCACAGCGTCATTCGCGCGCTTATCGAGATCGTCCATCCTTTCAAAGAAGAGTATGAGCGGCTTTGCGGCATGTCGTTGCTGCCGGTTACCGAAATGCAGGCCAGAGCATCGGTTGAACTTCTTGAACGTATAGGATTTATCGAACAGGATGCCGACGGTATTTACAAAATCATCACTGAAGGGAACATCAAGACGAGCAGGGAATATTCACAAAAATACAAAGATGATTTGAATGTGAAATACATGGAAGCGGCAAAGGAATTGATACGCCACCATTCCCCCGCGACGCGGAAAATATTCAAATCGAAAGTGATCGGCATATCCGAACCGACCTACAGGGAAATCTGCAGAATGACCGATGAATTTCAAAATAAAATCGATGTTTTGGTGCAGAATGAAAAAGCGACCGACCGGGTGTACTTTTATCAATTCATCTTCATACCATTGACAAAGTCAAATGCCGCCGAACGACCGTCCCGATATGCCGATGATGATTTTAATTAAAACGGTTCCGCTTTTTGCCGGAAAACGCGCGACAATTTCCATAAGCTATAGATAACGGGGACGGCGGTATTCCGGTAAACACTATTTCCGAACAACGATGTTTTTTTTACAGGACTATACTACAATTGAACTGTTCTTTCCTTCAAGGCATCGCGCCGTCATGGAACGGTCTCCGTTACGGCAAAATGGAGGTGAGAGAGCACGCAACGCCTGTTTTAAAAGAGGAGATGGTTCATGACGATTCAGAGAGTTAGCTCCCGAAGAAGCATCAGCCCGGGCCGGCTTCTTCCATGCATCATACTCCTTCTTCTGTGGGCAAAGGAAGTATTCGCCATTGATGCAACGATCGTCTGGCAGGAGGATTTTACCCTGATTCCGCTCGGAGCCCAACCGCCTGATTGGACCATTGCGGCTGAACCCAAAACCGCCTGCCAGGTGGTGGGTATGCCGGGATCGATTGATAAAGTTCTGAAATTAAATTCGCTGGCCGGTACGGGAACCCTTTCCGCTGAAAAGCGGTTCACTCCTTCCCAAGGGGTGGTGTTCATTGAATGGCGCTTTTTTGAATCGGAATCGGGCAGGGGGCAGACGTTTATAGTGGAAAACGGGAAAGGGAAAGCAATTTATCAGCTCTTCGTCGATTCCGCCGGAAACCTCTGCCTAAACGATTCAGGCCAGGTGGTACAGCCCGGGATCGTCGCCAATCAGTGGTATAAAGTCAAGGTGCTGCTGCGGACGGATGCCGGAAGGTGCGACCTCTCCCTCAATGACATTCCGATCTCATCGGAGGTTCCATTTTCTACTGCCGCCGATGAAATCGCCGGAATTAGAATTCTTTCCGGGGGACCCTCTCGGGGAATCCTGCAGGTGACGGATTTCAAAGTCTCATCAGTAAAAGCTCTTCCCGAACGAACGGTTCGCATTCATCTCGACCGTATTCGGCAGGGAATCGATGGCGTGGGTTTCTGCCATGAAGGCAACCGTGCCCGCAAAAGCCCCTATGTGATCGATGAATTCATCCAGGACATGCTGGATAATAAACTGTCGCTCTTCAGAGACCGTTTTCCCGGGAAAGCCTGGGAGCCCACAAATGACAACGGCGATCCTTTTACGATTGCCATGAAGAGCTTTACCATTGGTGATTCCGGCGTCATAACCACATTGCAGCGATTAAAAGAGATGCAAAACCGCGGCATCAAGACCATCCTTGGGGTCTGGGATGTGGCGGACTGGATGGTCTCGAACCCGGAGGCCCGCAAAGCCAGGAAAATAAAAAATATCGATGAGTTCGCGGAATCGGTCTGCGCATTTCTCCGCCACGGCCGGGAGAAGTACGGCCTGACGGTGGATTTCGTTGATGTAAATGAAACCGAACCGGTGGGCATCCGTCTCCAGCTTACCGCTGCGGAATATGGATCGTTTATCAAAAAATGCGGGGCGCTGCTGCGGCGTAACGGCCTGACCACCAGGGTGAATATCGGCAGTACGCTGAAATGGGGAGAACCTTACATTGCCGAAATGTATAGCGATCCCGGGGTAAGGACTTTTGGCGGCTATCCCTCCTACCACTCCTACCGTGGAACGGGAACTGAACCGAATGATAACAGCACCTTTATCGCATGGGGCAAGCTCCGGCGGCGGCTTGACCGTAATCTCTGGTGCACCGAAACCGATTATGACGCCTATCTCTGGGAGAATCCCGAGCGGTCGGAGTACCGAAGCGTCACCGAGATGGCATACAATTACTGGCGTATCTATTATCTTGCCAGGACATCCGCCACTGCCGGCTGGTTCTGGCGCCCCAAGTACCCCTCTCATGAAGTTCATCGGGCGTATATGAATTTCTTCGAGCCTGGCGGCACGATTGTCGAAGCAAGTCAAAACTACCCGGGAATTTATACCGTAGCCTATAAGCATCCGGGCAAAAAGAAATTCGTCCTCCAGGTGCTCAACGCCTCCGCCCGCGGGGGACCGGTCACTTTTTCGGGAGTGCCTGACCAACCCCTTACGTTAGTGAGGACCAGCAGGGACGGCGACCGGTTCACGACAGTGGGAACTTTTACTCCGGTCAACCATCGGTTAACCATCGTAATCAAGGGTGACAGTTTTAATACTCTCCACGGCAATCTCAAGCAGGGGCGGGCGGACCCTTGACGACATAAGAAAACGCCATGAAAAAACCTTCGCTTAAAATCCGCTGCTCCATTTAATACTGAATTTGGCCATAAGCGGCGGGGGCTGTTGGCTCGGATCTTCGTTTTCATACTGCACCGACGCCCTGAAAAGATATGCACCGGATGAGACACGGCGTTTCTGTCGATTGGTACCGTCCCATATCACATAATACATTCGATTATTATTCGGAAACTGAAGGATGGGCAGATTAACGGCCACGACATTCGCCACAGCATCGAATATTACCGTTCTCCCATAGCTCATGGCTGGCGGTTTCCCTTCGCGCTCGACCAAAACGGGAACCAGCGGTCCCCGTGTCTGAATGATGATCGCCTTGCCCTGATTGGTTTTGTTCCGGTCAAGGCCGACGCGATTTACTATTCCCCGAGGCACCGTCATCGGCGCCCCGGCCTCACCTTCGTGGGGCATAATGATAATGCCTCTCCCCGGCCCCCATTCAATCATCTTCCGGCGGGTGGTGTCCGGATAGTTCCCGGCAGTATCGACCGCCGATCCGACCAACAGGAGTTGGTCTCTCTTCGGGACAATACCATCAACGCTCGCTATGGTAACAATGGTCACCTTAGTGATATAGGCTTCCGGACAGGCATCTGCATCAAGATAAAATGCCTCCTCAAAAACTCTCGGTTTAAGAGTATCAGCGACACTGTCGTAAACCCTGAATGAGGCTATCGGCGCCGTAATTTTTTTCAGTGAGTCGCACAGTACCGGTTCGGAGAATTCGACAAACAGGGTGTCATAGATCTCCCCGATCAATCCGTTGATGAATGTCGCCTTCTTGACAAAAGGTCCCTGGAGATCGCCTGCCGCAAATACCGGATTGCCGTTTTTCGACCATTGAGACAGAAGCGATCCCTTGTGCTGAAAATTGACGACTAATTTCCCGGAAACCGTGCTGGAAAACTGAAACTGTATATTTTCATCGGACCACAGCCCGGGAGGTATCATCAACACCGGTTGCGTCAATGTAGTATTGGCAATGGTCCACGTAGGTTGCTGTAGCGATGGGATATCAAGTCTATTGAAGTTTGGTTCCGGACGCATCCGATTACTGTCGCTGATACGGACTTCATCCAATAAACCTCCCCCCGGGCAAGACACCGTTATAATGCCCAGCAGCGCACTTCCGAATTCTATTGGAGGAGTGACATCCACTCCATTCACATACACCCGCACCATTCCGGAGGCCCGTGATATCGCGACATGCGACCACGCGTTCGCATCGACCGGAACGCTTGCCGTCACCGGTTGGGCGCCGGCGACGGTGAAATAAAGCAGACGGTCGGCGCCGATGCCGAACGAAAATTCGGGCCCGCTGAATATGTCCGTTTGCGCGCCTGTAATCAACGGGTTAATCCATGCTTCAAAGGCGAAATCTCCGGTGATATTGCCGATGCTTGTTTCGAAGGAGCCCTGGTTCATGACACTGGTGCCGAAGGCCGCATTGGTTTCAGTAAAGCCAACCAATCCGCTCGCCGTGCCCGTGCCACCGGTGGTGCTCGAAAGATTGCCCTCCAGATGGAATACGGCTTTCGTATTGACGTCGTTATCGGGGAATTGAGTGAAGACACGTACCTGAACGGTATCGAGGATGATCCACGGCTTCAGAATAACCGTTGCCTGCACGTTAAAAGGATTATTGACAAGAACCGTATCCGGCGTTACCTTGATACTGACGACCGGTTGGAGATCGCCGATTGCGTATACCGAATTGCCGTTTTTCGACCACCGGGATTCAACCGGTCCCAGGTGCTGGAAATTAACGACCACTTGTCCGGGAATCGGGCTGGAAATCTGAAACAGGATATTTCCATTCTTCCACATATCGGGGCTTACCACCGCGATCGGTTGCGTTACCGATTGGCCGTTGATGGTCCAGGTAGGATTCTGAAGCGACGGGATATCAAGCCGGGGGAGATTCGAATCCGTACGCATCCGGCCGGCGCTGCTGATCCGGACCTCATCCAGCAACCCGCCCGTCGGACAGGCTATCGTTACAACGCCCTGAAGCGCACCGGCAAACTGCACCGGATCGGATACATCCACTGCATTGATGTAGATCCTCACCGTTCCGGAGGCGCGGGAAACGGCGACGTGCGACCACGTGTTCGCATCGACCGCAACACGTGACTTTACCGTCTGAGTGCCGCCCACGGTAAGATAAAGCAACCGGTCGGCACCTATTCCTAATGTCAGTCCGCTGCAGCTGAACAGGTCCGTCTGAGTGCCGGTATTCGATGGGTTGATCCAGGCTTCAAGTGCGAAATCTCCGGTGATGCCGCCGATACCCGTTGTAAAGGATCCCTGCTTCATGACGCTTTGCCCGAAAAGGCTGTCGGTGTTTGAGTAGTCAACCGGTAAAGACGCGGTTCCCCTGTCGCCTACGCGGACTGCGTTATCAAGATTGCGTTCCAGATGAAAGAGGGCGACCGTATTGGGGGCATCATCGGGGAATTGCGTAAATGCCCGCAACTGAACGGTATCGAGGATAAGCTTGTTTTTCATCGTAATCGTTGCGTCGACCGCGAATGGAGTGTTAACCGGGGCCGCCGGCGGGGTTACCCTGATGGAAACTGTGGTGCTGTCGTTAACGCAATAGATAGCGTACTCCTTCGGATCGACCTGGGTGGTCCAGTTTTCGGCACGAACAATTGAAACCGTGGTGGTCATAGTGTCCAATATGTCGTTTCCACGTTTATTGACCACCCACTGCACCGTAAGGGTGTTCAGTCCGAATTCAAGAGGCAGATTGTCGATGGTCGCCTCGAAGTTGACCGTATCGGTAACATTCTCCAGAGGGGTAACGGTCTTTTGCTGGCGAACCTGGCCGTTGGTCGTGTTGGTCACGGTCATGAAGACAAGTTCCTGCGGTATGATGTCGGTCATTTTTTTAAGAAGCGAGTCGAAATTGGCGACGACCGTCTGCGGGGTCGATCCGTCAAAATAGAGGCCCTTCTGGCTGCCAAGGGTTGTGGCATGTTGAAGATTACCTAAATATACCGAGTCATCGTTTGAACACCCTTCGGGTGGATATCCATGAGCTATATGAAGTTCCTGATTTGAAAGAAAAACGCCGTGGATAACCGGCAACGCTCTTCCGGGATTCTGGGTCGTATAACTGCCGACCAGCATATCGGGAGATCGTTGAGCCATGTCATCCCACGCTCCATCGGTAAGTAAAATTATATGACGTTTTATATCAGCAGGCAGGTTCGAAAAGTCATAATCGACCACCTCCATACCGCTCTGCAAACCCACCCCAAGATAGGTGGACTTGATCGAAGAAGTCTTGCCGAGTCCTCCTCCGGGAGCGGGGGTTGTTGAGCTGTCGGTGGTATCGCGCCGGGTTGTTGTAACCGGGGTATTGTAACCGGTAGCAACGCAGGATGCCTCGTAGATCCAGGTCTTCACCTGCTGGATATTTTCAGGAGTATTGAGAGGCAGCGGATTGTGGACCAAGGCAGCCGTCTCATAGGTCACCACCCCGACCTCTGAATTCCGACTTTTTGCCGCAAGACTGTCGACGAACGCCTGAGCGCCTACCACACGCTGATCGGTGGGATCGTTCATCATGCAGTTATCAGTTCCGTCGCCCGAATCACAACATACCCCCATCCTCGGGTTCTGGCACATGCTGTAGGATTTATCGAGTACTATTACCACCCGTATCGGGGCGAATCCTGCATCGACTGTATCGATTTTAAGGCAAAACCGGTATCCCCCCCCCAGTTCGAAAACATCTCTTCCCACCGAATCGACTGCGCCGGGAACCGGGTTGAAGCAGTTGGGATGAGGGCGGGCGACGCAATACTTATAGTAAATTTCCTGATTTGTCTGTGCGGGGAGACTCCGCACGAACAGACCGACAAGCACTACGACAAAAAAAGAAGCCTTTTTCAGATAGAAACCGTACATTCTCTTCCCCCCTCCTTTTCACCATAAGCCCAGTCTCATGATGGTGCTACCGCAGGATTACTCTCACGAACGAATTATATATCTTTGTACCTTTTTATCCCTACCACGTTCTAATCTAATATATTCCATATTACTTTTCCGCCTTTTATTCATATCCTGAACGATACCATTCCCGCTCTGCCGGTATGCTTCCATCGCTTTCTAGCCGCTCCCGCTCAACAGGCCGCCTGATAAATCGCAAACTTCATCTTCTGCTCGAACTCTCCCTTATCGGATGGAATTTGCCCTACAAGTCGATAATCCGTCATTTTGAAATTGTCAAAGCGCACGTCGGATCGACTGGCCTGGTATTTTTTCTGGCTGCTTTCCGAAAAGGATTTGAAATTATCGAAAACTTCCTTATACGATTTTTCATTTTCCGGCGGATTCGTACGGATATTCCCTTTGCAATAATTCAGACTGTACGAATAGGCGAACGGTTCGCGCAGCTTCATGCCGGCCTTGTCACACGCCTGTTTTTTTCGCATCCGGTATCGCTTCCATGCGGTCCTTTTGCGCGCCATCCTTGCCGGCGTTACTGATTCCTTTTACTGATATGTCAATGACCGTCTGAGCATGAAGGGTAAACGAAAGACCGAGCATGGCTATACCGATAAAATGTTTCATGTAAAACTCCTGCAGGTTTCAGGTAAACACGATTGTGTAGTGAAATCTACTATGTGCGGAAGGCGAAGGCATGAAAGAGGAGCGGACCGGGGAGTGAAGAAGGGGGTGCGCACCCCCTTCTTCCCGGGGTGCGGGTGGCGGCCCGCCCGCAATAGGATCACCGATGGTACACAGTACCGTTACAATATCATAAGTGAACGTACTAATCCGGAATCCCGACACCAGCGATGTCCTGCAACCGATATAGGGGACATGTTCAGCCGGGCGGAGAGGCCACGGCAGCTGAAGCTGACCTCACCCGGCGGGCGCTCCTTAAAATCCGACCTCTTTATACAACGGAGCGTCGGGATTCGTGAAATAGGCGCTGCCTGCTTCACACACCGGAAACCATGTTGATGCCGTATCGCCGGATACGGTTGCGATAATCAGGAGATTGCCGTAGACCAGTCTTCCCGTGGAATCGGCAATGAAGGGATTGCGCGGAAAAACATACCTTCCCTCTTCATCAGTCAACCCTGCCAGCACCTGGCTGTTATTCACCGTCCTGGTGTTCAGCACGCTGCCGTATATCTGTATTTCCGCACCCGGTACGGGATTGCCGTCGGTCGTCTTTGCCACAATTCCCATGGTGTCGGTGAACGCCGCTGCCAGCATGTTCCTTTCGGAACCGACGCCGCCGGCATTGTAATTGATTATTGATGCGCTGTAGTCGTCCCATTCTCTTGACTTCAGGGGGCTGCTCATGATCGAGGGTATTTCGGGAAATGCGGCATTGTTCACCGCATTTTTCAATGAATCGACCATTACCCA
Source organism: Chitinispirillaceae bacterium (assembly GCA_016929415.1). GTDB lineage: Bacteria > Fibrobacterota > Chitinivibrionia > Chitinivibrionales > Chitinispirillaceae > JAFGNB01. Next base: position 8,690 of record JAFGIW010000214.1, read on the forward strand.
CGACAGATTGAGCGCGCCGCGAAGTTCGCCGAAGAGCTTGATGAGATACCCGGTATAACGGTTGCCGAAGAGCGTGTCCGGCTGCTGGGCCGACAGATAGATGTAGGAAAAACGCACGACTTCATTGCGAATAACGGATGGAGTTATATCATCATACAGCAGACGGTAATGAAAACCGGACGGGGCGGGTCCTTCATCATCAATGGTGCCGGAATATTCATAGAATGAATCGGCGGCAAAGAGGAATACCCCGTTAAAACACTCCGCTGCATTGAATGCGTCCGTTGCAGCACGGAACTGATTCGCAATCATTGGCGCAATGCCCGCGATAGTGCCGAAATACCGGTTGATGGTATCTTTTACTCCGACAATGAAGGAAAACCTCCAGAGGGGTTTTATGAATGCCTCGCCCGTCTCGAGCGCCATTGAATCCGATTCGACAATCTTCAGCGCCGGCGCGATAACCGCTCCGGCATCGTCCGACCCGCGGCGGGCATAGATCAGCGGAGGCATCATTGATGAAGGCAGCGCATCGAATATCACGCCGCAATATCCGCCGCCGAAGGGGGAGCCTTTTTTCACTTCGTTGCACAAGGGTGTACCGGTGAAGTAGAGATACCCGTCGTTGGTGTCGACCGTATCGGGCAGTATGACCATGAGATACCCCGTGCGTGCGAGCCGTCCCGTGTCCCGCACTGTTCCGTTGCGATCGGGAATGATTCCGGTATGTAAAAAACAGGTCCGGTCGGCGGCGCGCCGGGCATAGATATTGACATCGTGCGGTTCATTGACGGTAAACGCGTAGCGCCCCTTTTCATCGGTGATGACCGTATGCGAATCGGGCAGCGGCTTGTCCTGCACGGGATTGTATGCGGCGGGGATGAGCGTTACCGATACGCCGGACGCTTTGTTTCCACTGCTGTCAAGAACCACTCCGGCGATGACGCCGCCGGTCTCCGTATCGGTCGCTCCTCCGGCGCTCGGCGACAATGAGCATGAAAGGAACCCTGTCGGCAGGAGAAACAGGATGCCTCCGATAAGCACCGGCTTCAGTCTCGCTGCACCCCCGCCGATCATGGCTTTCCTCTTGAATCATCCACCCGTTCGGACACAGGGAACAGATTCAGGTTGAGTTGATAGACCATCTCGGGGTTCCGATCGTTCCGCGCCAGTTCCATGAGTTTCAACCTGAAATCGCGGATCATTGCGATGAATTGCGCATAAAGCGCGCCGGAGATCCCGAACGTGGTCGATGAGTTCAGGCGTTGACTTTCATCACTGCCGGTAAATGCTTCGATCGCGTTTTTCAGCATTTCGATCTGGAACCTGACGACCTGATGGGCTTTGATGCCATATCCTGTGGAAACGACCGGTTCCGTCTGTTTATATCTGCCGTTGTTTTTTTCCAGAAACCCGAGTTTCAGCAGCAGTTCAACCGATTGTTTTGCCTGTTTTGCACTGATACGCGGTTTCACCAGCTTACCCAGTAGTTCCCAGTTATCGTTGAAATCAATCATTGCAACAAGCTCACGAATGACGCAATGATGCCACGCTGAAAAATACTCGTAGTAATCCTCTCCGATGCGGGCCGCCTTTTTTACCTTCTGCTGCTGCACAAGACGGGAAAAGAAATGGTCTCTCTCTTTGACGGTTTCCGCCTGATTGAAAAAAACGAGATTTTCGAAATACTCCCGCTCATTCTCATCAAATTTGAGCGCAGCGGCTATTTTGAGCACGGTCTGTTTTGTCAGATTCCGTTTTCCCTCAATGATAAATTTGAAAAACGCCGATGAGTTCACCCCCGCTTTCCGGGCCAGGTAACGGTAGGAAAATGCCGGGTTTTCCGCTTTGTGGAAGGTGTAATAGTCTTTAAGATAAAGACGGTAATCAGCATAGGAATAGATATCGTCCATACATAACCCCGGTAAACACAATATAGCTGAAAAAGCTCATAAAAACGATTCATTTCAGTAGTGCCGCTTCTTTCCGTTTACTCGAGTAAACGATTTATCCTCCTTTCCCACGTGCGCCTTCTGTTTTTATCGTATCTTATAATTATATTCTCGATGTATGATTTTCATCGTTTCAGGAGAAGTGAAGATGAGGCATTCCTGTGTCGGACATCCGGCCGCCATTTTTTCCGTTCTGACAGCCGCCCTGCTTATCAATGCGGAAAACATCTGCAACGAGACCCCTCCGGAGAATCGGGCGATTGACGGGATCCCCGCCTACGCGCAATGCAGCACTTCAACCAAGAGCAGCATCTACTCGAATAACGGTATCGACACGCGGACCGCCTCCGGGGGCAGCGGATGGGTGCGGACGCAATACGGCGGCGGTTACCAGTGCACCGAATTCGCGCACCGCTATCTCCACTTCCGCTGGAACATAACGTCCGTGCCGAACGGCAATGCCGGAACCTGGGGCGACAAGACCCTGCCCGCCGGACTCGTTAAATCGACCACGCCGGTCCACGGCGATATCATTGTTTTCGCTCCGGGTTCGTGCGGGGCATCGTCAACAACAGGTCATGTTGCGGTGGTTGATCTTGTGAGCGGCACCTCCCTGACGATCGTGGAACAAAACGGCGCTTCGCGGCGCAAATGCAAGGCCTCCTGCGCGAAATGCTTCCTGCATGCTGAGGCCAATAACGGCATTGTTTACGTACGCGACGCCGCGCCCCCCGACAGTAAGAACCCCGGCTTTTCGTTATACTCTGCGAGAAAAACAATCTCAATCCGGCTGACGGGAGATTTTGCTTCCGGCGCTGCGGTCAGGGTGTACGACCTTTTCGGGCGGCAGGTCGCCGACCTGACCGGCGGAATATCGGCCGGAAGAGCATGGTTCACCACCGCAGCCGGATCGCCGGCAACATTCGTCGTGCGCGTCGATAAAAACCACAGGTCGGCGTGCAAAAAAATTACGGTAATGGAGTAATGCGAAGCCCCATCACCCATTGTCGCGATCACCGATTTCGCGCTTTAACCGCGATCTTGCAGAACAGCGCCGGCAGCTTGCAAAAATTGTTTTGACTTTAATGAAAGCGGCCGATACTTACTAATATCAATAACCGGGAAAATTCATTTTCAGTCCGACAAGGCACCTGCCTGCCTTGAACGAATATACGTACATCCCCTTCGCAAGATTTCCTCTTCCGACGGCTATAGTGTGTCTACCCGAAGTAAATTGCCTGCCCGCAAGCTCCGCGATCTCTTTTCCGGGAATCGAATAGACTTTGAGCGACACGAACGATTCTTCCGGGAGGTCGAACGCAACGGCCGTGTTGTGGTTGACAAACGTTGCGGAGAGCCCTTTCGCCGCGCGGCCTGAGGTGACTGCCGCGTCAATTACCCGTACCGGGGGGGGCGGGATGAACATGTTACGATCGATGTATTCTCCCATCACCTTGTGCCCCGCGGCATTCGGATGCAGCCAGTCGCTCTGCAATGATTGCTGAAATCTGGTGGCGTCATTTGGATTCCGTACCGTTTTGTCGAAATCGATGAATCCGTCCAACGACGTGTCGGTACGGATCCAGTTATTGAAATTTTGTCGGGCCGACTCATGACCGGATGAATAATAGGTATTTCCGTTGAACGGAGTAATGGTTGCACCGTACACCTTGATAGTCGTATCCTTGGCTCGTGTCTGGTTAATCATCTGTTTAATGCCGTTGATAACTTCGTTGGGAGCTTTATTTGCAGAACAAATATCGTTAACACCGTAAAAGATGATAACCCAGTGCACCCCTGCTTGCTCAAGAACATCATGCTTGAATCGTACTGTTCCCGCATCCGCGCCATTGGAAGCTGAAGTCACCAGTGTAGCTCCAATCCCCAGATTGAGCACACCAACCTGGTCGGTAGCCGTATCTTTAAGAAGCGCCTCTGAAAACATGTCGGTCCACCGGTTCTGCAAACCGCCACTCAACGTACTTCCATCGGTAATGGAGTTGCCGATGGCCGCAACGGCAACCGCTGTTTTCGGGGCCAGTACATCGATGCCGCAGATGGTAAACCAACGCTCTATCGGGGTAGAGCCGCCGAAATCGACCGACGCGGTCTTGTCGCCGCTAATGTAGTATGAATTGGTGCGCGACCCGTAATGAAAGGTCATGTCATCGGTTGATTTGCACTGTCCATAATAAATGGTGATTGCAACGCGCATGCTCGGTTTTAAATCAAACGCCACCGGATCCGAATACACCTCGGATTTGGCATTGATGGTAACCGATGAATCACCGTTGAATGTCAACATTGTAATGGTGGATGCTGTAACAGCACTTTTGGTTCCATCGGGCGAGGCCGCGATGTTTACCGATCTCATAATAACAGGCTGCGAACAGGTGATATTCGAAAATTTTACGCGCAGCGTATCACCGCCGATCGAAACCCTGACGATCTGCCGTAAGGTCTTTTCATCAAAAGAGGTAGGTGGTTTATTGGCAGCTTGAGTTTTATACGGCGCGCAGGCCCAGGTTCCCACCCAGTGCTTGGTAGAGTCGGGGCTTGATGCCGCCACATTGATCCACAGACTTAAAACAATGTACAACGAGGCCGCTGTTGCCGACAACGGATGACGAAGAGGCAGAAACCGCCTGCACGTGAAATCACAGGGCTTGTCCGGGTTCGAATCCCCGGTTATATGTCGGTGCATTCGATACCTGAACTTGTCTCGGAAAAATCGCATGGTTCTCATAGGTATCTTCCCCCTTCGCTAATTATTTGATATTTGGATATATAATGGACCACTTTGAAAATGTTTTTCCGTTCAATGCCCGATCGGAGGATTTAGCGCTCCCCCTCGACAGGAATATGCCGTAAAACAAGGCGAATGCCCCCGTCCCGGTTCTTCAATATTCTAATATATCGAAAAGTTATACTGTGCCGGCGGGATTATTTGAAAATCATGAAAAAGGGTATGGCCGTCGGCGTAGCGCGACAGCTTTGAAATCAAGACCTTTATGACGGTTCATGTTTTTTCAAAACGGACGTTCAATGCTCCGAGTAGTTTTTCGCGTTGTCCCGGCGACAACACCTTTTTTTTCAACGCCTGAAACATCTTTCAAATTATTTCTTGGAATTCGGTATCCTTTTCCTGTCCAATTAAATAATTCACAAGCAATAACACCATCTGGCGTTCCATCAATTAGAAATAATTGAATTGATTTTCCTGAGCTCATTTTATCCTCTACTAAACTTATTTGTAACTTCTTTTGCGCCCCGTTTTATTTCCTTTAGCCCGGCTGATAATGGCGTACCAACTACAGATTACCCCCCATTCCCCCTAAAAATCCAACGGCAACTTTTCCGCCTTTTGGCAGGAATAGGCACCTTTTTACGGCGTGCATTGCTCCTTTTGGTTGCGCCGTATGAAGCGGGATATAGTGGTAAGCTTATAAGCGTTAAATTCCCGGTTATGACAGGGGTAGCGCGGTTTGCGGCGAAGTTCATTGTTCACGGTGTTCCCTGGTGGCAGTGATAGTGCAAATGACATGGATAAAATAAATCCGGCAGGCAGTGAGGGGAAGGGGAAAGGGGTTACGCAATTCAGCTATTGCGCTGTTGGGCGGAAACTTAAAAGCTTGATTGCCTGATAGCTTAAAAGCTTACAGGTGGCCGGTACACGGCAGTGATCTGCCGGCTCTTCGCCGCCTGTTTCAGCCGTAGCGTCGACTTACCTCTTCAAGGTTCCGCGCAAACACCATTTCGCGAAAAAAGGTATTGAAAGGGAACCGTACCCGTTACCGGGCGGATTCAGGCCGTCACTATGTTGGTTTTACCGGTTCCTCGCGAGGTTTTACCCGTTCCTCGCGAGGTTTTACCCGTTCCTCGCGAGGTTTTTCCAGTCCCTCGTAAGGTTTTACCTGTTCCTCGTGAGGTTTTACCCGTCCCTCGTAAGGTTTTACCTGTTCCTCGTGAGGTTTTACCCGTTCCTCGTGAGGTTTTACCCGTTCCTCGCGGGGTTTTACCCGCCCCTCGCGGGGTTTTACCCGCCCCTCGCGGGTTTTTCCAGTCCCTCGGAATTATGGATTCATTCATTTCGCAAAGGGTCATTTGATAATAGGATGGCAGTCGCATTTTTGCGACCGGCCATTACAAAGTCGCGATTTTGCGACCGTATTTTCCATTACACCCTCAAAATTTGCATAAAAAAGCCGTTTTAATTTGGCACGATTATTGTATTAACCACTGCTATACTGTTTTCCGGAAATACAGTAGTAAAAAACAAAATGCAGTTTCACATTTTTCAATGGAGGTGTTTATGTCCAAAGAGGAGTATGATTCTTTGGTCCCCATGTTGTCGGCGATCTCTCCGGAAGAGGTTCGTTCACCGCACATTCCTTCGAGAGACCTGGTGCAGGAGGCGGAAGATCTTTGTCACTGGTCGATGGATGACAGGGATGCGCTTTCGGCCGCAGGGCTTGCGCCGGAAGCGATCGATCAACTGATGCCTGCTGCCGGTGCTTTGCGGTATGCGCAGAGTGATTGGTACAAGCTGCGTTTCGCGCAGGCTGAATCGCAGAAGCAGTGGAGTGATGAATCGGATAAAGCGTACGATTTGCGCAACCGGCTGATTCACGCCCTGCTGTATGCTCTCCGTAACAACCCCGATGCGCTCGCACGGGTGCGGGGAGTGGCGGAAGGTGTGGACAATGCCGACAAGATCCAGGATCTTTCGGACCTCAGGGCCCTCGGTCTTGAATACAAGGAGGATCTCGGGAAGATCAATTTCGATCTCACCCTTTTCGACAAAGCCGCGGAGGCCGCCGACCGCCTGGGCGAGCTTCTCGGAGCGGCCAATGCCGAAACGGCGATAATCAACGAAGCGCTCGACATACGCAACCGTGCATTCACCCACCTCAGGAACCTGATGACCGAGGTTCGCGAATGCGGAAAGTACGTGTTCTACCGCAACAAAAAGCGGCTTCGCGGATACACCAGCGAGTATGTCCGCAGGATCAACCGCTCAAACGGAAAGGAGGAGACTCCCGAGCCCGCGGAAGAACCGGTTACGGCTTGATTATTGCATGTTGTTTCGTGTTATTCATTTTGCTTTTGTTGGAAGGGGCGCACGCAAGTGCGCCCCTTTTTTTATTCTTATTTAAACCTAAATTGAGCGATTCTTTTTGATGCCGATGCATAAGATGCCGAGGAAAGACGACATGCGAAAAGCGCAGGAATACCCGGGGA
>JAFGIW010000215.1 GCA_016929415.1 Chitinispirillaceae bacterium
CCCCCCCCCCCCCCACCGAAATGACGTAAAGTTATATGTCGATCGCAAACGCTATTGCCCGGCGGACTTCTTCCATCCTCTCCGGCCGCAGCTGCGTGATGAGTGCTCCGATCCTGTCCTTCGCCACCGTCTGCAGATGATCGCAATTGACGGCACACGGCTGCTGCATGCCGTCCTCATGAGAGAGCATCGTTTCCGAGGGAGTATCACGGATGGCGGTCGTCACCGGAGCCACGGTTACTTCGTTAAGATACCCAAGGATCGAATCACGGGTAAGAATGACCACCGGCCGCTTCTTGTCCGGTTTCGGAAAAGCATACCAACGGACTTCTCCACGCCTCATCGATCACCCCATGCCTGCTCTTTTTCCCATACGCTGAATTCATTTCCGGCTGAAGGATGCAGCTCGTAACCCTTTCGATGCTTTTCTTCGAGCTGCCGGAGACGGTATTTCTCAAGAGCGCTTGCGAGCGCCTCCCGGGTAAATGCCGAACGTGAAGTATGCAGCTTTTTGATAACCATATCTACTTCCCTTACCAGACGGTCGTCCAAGGTCATTTGAATGGTTCGCATAGCTAACCCCCGATGGAACGTATATTACTATAGCTATAATAATATACATATCTGTCATTGATTCAAGAAATTATTTTTTATGCATATACAGAACGCCGGCGATCAGATGGATGGGCATCGAACGCGGGCTGCCGCAGACATAAACTCTTGCACGGGAGCAACCGATGAAATACACCACAGGAAAGGTCGGCCGTATATTTACCATCCGCTTCGAGGACGGCGATCCGATTTACGAGGGGATCGAGGGAATCGCCGCAAGGGAACGGATCGCCGGCGGAGTCGTCTGGCTTATCGGCGGCGTGAAAAACGGAGGTGTGGTGGTCGGCCCGTCCGACGACTCCATGCCGCCCGTGCCGATGGTCGAACGTTTTACCGATGCACGGGAGATCGTGGGTGCCGGGACGCTGTTTCTTGACGAAGACGACAAGCCGTCGCTTCACCTGCATGCATCGATCGGGAAAGGCACGGCCCAACTTACCGGCTGCCCCCGGAAAGGGCTCGACTGCTGGCTTATCACCGAAGCGGTGATTATGGAGATGACCGGGGTGCATGCACGCCGGTTGAAGAATGCGAAAAGCGGGTTTTCGCTGCTGGAGATTGGGGGTTGATGCCCAATCGCAGGGTACGGCGAGCGGAGGAGTCAATATAAAAAATGGAAATACCTCCCCGCATTCCCCTTCAAATCCTCGAACCCACCTTCCGGTAATGCTGTTCCCTCTCCTCCTTCGGCAGTGCGAGGAATGCATCGATCTCGGCGAGCATCCGCTCTTTGTCGCCGGGAAAATCGCCTTCGACCGTGAGGTAGTTGTTCGCGTGGTCGCAGACGAGGCGGGAGGTCATGCCGGAGATTTTCTCGATGAGCCGCCGCAGCTCCAATACCGTACCCTCCGGCGTCTGCTGCGCAAAGGTTCCCGACTGTATATCCGCCCAGAGCGGACATGCGGTGGCGGTCTGCGAACTTTCGGGGGTAAAGAGCCAGATCCGGCGCAGCCTGATAAACTCCGGGTCCGTCGCGTTGACGACCGCGGCGGTCCCGTCGATATGCTCTTTCCAGCGGTCGCGGCCGCCAAGGCCGAGCAGTATGTAGAATGATACTTCGATTCCCGCCGCTTTGGTCCATCGCGTCGCATCGATCACCATCTTCGGGCTTTGCCCTTTACAATGGAACTTCAGTGTGGCGAGGTCGCCCGATTCGAGTCCGGTATGAACGCGGGTGAGCCCGGCCGCCGCCAGGCGGCGGAGGCCTTCGATGCCGAGCCTATACAATGTTCCGGCGCGGGCGTACGCGGTGATGCGCGAGAGATGCGGCAGGCGTTCTTTCAGGTAGGTGAGTAGGGTAACCGACTCGTCGATCGGACGGCAGAGCGGATCGGCGTCGCCGATGAACGCGGTCGTTAAATCGGGCATGCGGGCGGCATACCAGTCGATGTCGCTTTTAATATCATCAAGCGGGCGCATCGAAAACTCCGGCTCCCCGAGCGCAGGATAGACTCCGCAGAATTTGCACCGGTTCCAGTTGCACCCGCGGGTCGAACGGAGCAGCAGGCTGCGCCATTCGGAGGGCGGGCGGATGGTAAGAGGCTCGGGACGGGGGTGTGATGATACCATTTTGCTCCTTCACATGTTGCTTGTCGAGTACTTCTCCCCTTTCACTCGCCGCGAGTTCCCGCCACGCGGGGAGGGGGCGAAGTATATCGAGACAAGCCTTATTGTCCGACGGTCACCAGCTCATAGTTCCGTGTCCCAAGTCCCATTCTCTCGGCGCAGTCGAGCTGACGGACGGGATCGCGCTTGGGGTGTGCTTTACGGAACGGATCGAAGCCGCCCGCTTTCGTGCAGACAAGATCGTAGCTTGCCTGATCGATCGCCGCCGGATCGGTCGCGGCGAACAACCCGACGTCGGGGACGATTCGCGGGTCGTCCTTTGCAAGGCAGTCGCACTCCGCCGTAATGCGGAGGGCGACATTGATAAAGACCTTTTGACCCGGTGAGCCGAGTACCGCGGCGGCGTACTCGACCATTTTATCGGGCAGCGATCCGGTGCCGCCCCGCCAGTCGAGCTCGACTGCGTCGTTTTTACACACGGCGATGCAGGAGGCGCACCCGATGCATTTCGCCGGGTCGAGTCGTGCTTTACCGTCAATAACGGTAATCGCGTCCGCCGGACAGACGTCGCGGCATGCGCCGCACCCGATGCAGTTTTTTCCGATGATGAACGGCGCCACGGCGGCATGCTGAGCGAGTTTCCCTTCACGCGTCGCGCAGCCCATGCCGATATTTTTGAGCGCGCCGCCGAAACCGGTTACCAGATGACCTTTGAAATGGGCGACACCGACAAGCAGCGGGGTTTCGATGTAGCAGCGCAGCACTTTCGCCGCGGCAATGAACCGCCCCGCAACCGGAACCGATGCAACCGATGTGGCATCTTTTTCATCGGGAATTTCGACGCCGCCTCCCACAGCCTCATCAGTAAAGCCATGTCGGCGGGCAAGCTGCAGATGGTCGCGGCTGTTGGTGCGCCCTCCCCGGTAGAGCGTGTTGGTATCGGAGACGACCGCCCTTCCCCCCCGCGCCCGGATAGCGTCGGTTATCCCCCGGATAAGCTCCGGCCGCACATACCCCCGGTTTCCCTTTTCGCCGAAATGCATCTTGATCTGCGCGACCGAATTGGCGGAAACCGCATCGGAAAATCCTGACCGGTCGAAAAGCAGCCGCAGTTTGTCGGCGATTGCCGTGATCGTATCGGCTTCATCAACCGGAATAAACCATACTTTGCTCGGGTGCGACACCTGCATTCTCCTTGAATAGAAAAGAGCGGATTGCGATCCGCCCCTACAATATAATTTTTACCATGCCGGCCGGTCTTCACACAACCTGTTCCTGACGACGGAGGAGAGCCTTGTTGACAATGTGGTAAATATGGTGGGAATCGAACGGCTTCGGGATCACGTCGATAAAACCGTACGATTGATATTCTTTCATCAGTATATTTTCACGGTACCCCGACATGACGATGGCCAGCGCGCCCGGATCGATCTGCCGCACGCGTCTGATGACTTCCTGGGCGCCGTAGCCGTTGCGAATGGTCACGTCGAGGATGAGCAGATCGAAGGGGGTTCCTTCAGACCGGTGCTTGAGATACACCGAAATCGCGGCGGCGCCATGATCAACGCCTACCACCGTATGCCCCCGTTCAGTCAGCATCATGGTGATGGCGCGCTTGACCCCCTCTTCGTCGTCCATGACAAGGATTTTTCCGGTTTTCGGCGGCTGCATATCGTCGGCGGGTTCAGGCGCCTGCGGGTCGGTTGTCCGGGTATCCTGAGCGGGCAGCCGTATCATAAACGTCGTACCGACGCTTCTGCGTGTCGAGACGGATATGGTTCCTCCGTGCTTTTCGACCACCGACTTCACCACCGACAACCCCAGACCGGTGCCTTGTTCCTTCGTGGTATAGAAAGGTTTGAAAATATCGTCGATATTCGCCGACTGAACGCCGCTTCCCTGATCGGAAATGGCCACTTCAATTCCGGGAGCGTCATCGATGGAGATATTCCGGCATATGATCCCCACGATCCCGCCATGGTCCATGGCCTGCCGCGCATTGACAAGCAGGTTGAGAAACACCTGGTTGAACTGTGTCGCATCGGCATCAATGGAATGGAGATCGTCGGGAATGACCCTATGGCACTCGATCGAACTGCCGCTCAGGGCGAGTTGTATGGCGCTGTCGATGATTTCCTTGAGCGAACAGCGCTCCTTGTTGGGCTTTGATCCCTTCGAAATAGCGGCGAGCTGCCGGTTGAGGTTGATGACCATATGGGCGGCGCTGTCAACTTTGTCAAGCTTTTCCCGCATCGAATCCGAAATCTCCTCGGTCGAACGGGCAAGCGACAGATAGGCCACGATGGAGGTGAGCAGGTTGTTGAAATCGTGGGCAATACCGCCGGCGAGAAATCCGAGCGCCTCCAGTTGTTCCGTTTTACGGAATTCATCGAGTGCCATCTTTTCAAAGGAACTGTCGTGACAGCTGATGACCATCGCAACGGGGATATTTTTTTTCGTTTTCAGGATGAGCGCGACATTGACGACCACCGGGATCTCATTGCCCGGTTTCGTGCGCAGCATTGACTCCTGCGTCAAGGTGTTGCGTTCCGAGCTGACCGCCTTGGTGTAGATATTTCTGGCAAAACCCGCGGCAAAAAGGTGGTCGATATGCAGACGCGCGACATCGGCGCGCTCGTACCCGGTCAGTACCTCCGCCTTCGCATTGATCCGCTGCACATCACCATCGATGGTCGTGATAAGCAGTGCATCGGGAATCGCGGCAAGAATATCCTCGGCGGCGGTCATCGGTGATATTGTAAAGAAATTCCGGCGGTAGATAAGAAAAGTGAATGCGGTCATCACCGTTATGCCGTTCATGGTGAAAAGACCGGGCAGCCGCAGGGTGAGCGGGTCAAGGATCCACGTTGCCGTGCCGATAACAGCTAAAAGTATCATCAATCCGGTAAAAAAACGTATTTTCTTTTCACCCGACCGGTCGAACGTTATCGCCGTCAGGAGTATGAGCGCACAAAGCGTCAGTATCCACCCCATAAAAAGACCGGTAATCACCACGCTCTTTCGCTCAATGATCCATCCTCCGGTATACGTCAGCGGTTCATACCAGGTGAGTATGCCGACAACCTCGATTGCCGTTATTATAACAACGGGAAGATAGAGCGCCAGATGCAGCGGCAGTTGCTTTTTTCCATTGATTCGTCCGGTATACAGGAGCATAAAGTGGAGCATGAGCGGAACGACCCCGACACGGAGCGCTCCGAGCACATACCAGGCAACCACCATATCGACACTCTCGCTGGTATGCAGACCGAATTCGATGAAGTGCCAGTACGCCCAGAACAGGGCCAGGGCAAAGAAGACCCCGTTGAGTTCACTTTTCTGATTGGTAAAATAGGTGTAAAAGCCGATGGCCGTGATTATCAGGGAAAAAAAGAGAAGATAGAGCGCTAATGGCGACACTCGGAACCGTTCCTGATGATGCTATATATTGTATATTCAGCATTGTGATTGTATCGTTAAGATACGGTCAGGTCAATAACGGTTTTTGCCCTGACGGTAAAGGGAAAGGATTAAAAGGAAAAGGAGTGTGGAAATTTGAAATTCGGTTGTCATGGATACGGCCCTTTCTTAGGTAAAGGGGGTTTATAAAAATAATATAAGCTGGAATGGGTGAGTTCGTTGGGGGGCTGACGGGGAGTATATTTTAACCTAAATTGAGCGATTCTTTTTGATGCCGATGCATAAGATGCCGAGGAAAGACGACATGCGAAAAGCGCAGGAATACCCGGGGA
>JAFGIW010000216.1 GCA_016929415.1 Chitinispirillaceae bacterium
AGCAAAACTTGCCATTATTAAAAGTCGTCCGCTATGCTACTTTTTGGAACGAAGGCTGCAACCTAAAAGAAATGCATGTAAGTATTTTATAAATTGTTAATCCTCCCGGCATGATATTTTTCTATCAGTATGACAATGTTTTGTAATTGTAAACAAATCATAGGTCATCCTTATTAAAAGAATATAATTTACTCAGGCTCATGTAAAAGGAGCAACACCAAGCAGCTCGGGAGAGTAAATATCTTTCAATCCTAGTATTTCTCTGATCTGTAAGTAATTGGCTAAAAGGCTAAAGATGAACACGGAATTTATGGGATAGCTTTGTGCCCGTGCTTTTAAAACCTCGACCATCCGTTTTTCATTTTCTCCCATACAAGATAGTATTGTGACACACTTCATTGCATCTTCGATGAAATGACGACGTTCCGACCGTGTTGAGGCTATCGGATTTCCTGATTGAGAGAACCAGGGGCGCGACTTAAAGTTGTATTTGTTTAAAAAATTCATTACCCGCTCGGTGAATAACTTTGGATGGTATAAATTGGAGCATAACCATTTCACTCCAAACAACAATTCGTCCCGGCTCATTTTCTTCGGTAAAATATTGGAATCCCAGGGTGTTGCTACGCATTGTTGATCTATATCGCCGATTATACGGTTTTCGCGTTTAAGACGCTCGTAAAGAGTGGTCGCATACGGAGCGACAAGGCATCCTGCGGTGTAAACAGGTATGGGCATAGATTGTGCGAAATCAAGAATCCGGTTGAAAATGGCAGTGGTATCGTTATCAAATCCAACAATCAATCCTCCGATTACCTGTATACCATTTTGGATGAATTTGTTTATACTATCAGGTATATCGACCAGGTTTTGCCTTTTTTTGGCTTCAATAAGGCTCTCAACATTGGGTGATTCAATTCCCACGAAGGCAGTGTCTATGCTTGCCGCTGCCATAAGCGATAACAGCTCATTATCGGTTGAGCAGTCAAGTGACATCTGAGTGCCAAAACCTATTCTTGCGTTATCACGCTTGCTGTTCCATTCGCCAAGTGCATTTAATTTTTCTTTTGCCTTGCTCCTGTTTGCGGTAAAGTTATCATCTGTTAGAAAAATATCTGAATAGCCTGCGTCCGCTAGCGCCTGAAGTTCGTAAATAATCGTCTTGATTGGTTTGTGTCGCTGATGGCGACCCAGATAAGCAGTCACATCACAGAATTCGCACTCGAAAGGACAACCGCGTGATGTTTGTAGAGCTCCGAGCCAAGTCAGATGATTCGGGTAGATGGAAAGGTCCGGGGCAACTGTGTTTGAAAGATCCGGTTTCGTTCCTATATAAGTGTCCTTATAATTTTTACTCGCGATTTCGCTAAAAATTTTCCGATAAATATCCTCGATTTCGTCTTTAACTAGAACATCGGCATATGGTCTTACAACTTCAGGAACTAAACTGGCATGCGGGCCGCCGATTACGACTAGTTTGTTTTTTTTATGAAATATTTGTGAAAGCACTTTCATACGTTGCCACTGGGAAACTTTGCCGGTGATTGCAATCACATCTGCGTCGGTATTGAAGTTCGCCTCCTTAAAAGATTCATCGCAAATTTCAACATCGAAAAATGGTTTTGCCATGGATGCAATTGTTGTGATAGCCAAATCAAGCATATACGATTTGGGCTGAAAGCCAAATGTACGATAAAAGTTAAAGTCAAAATAACTGGGGGTGGATAATCGTGGATTGATAATGTAAATCTTTTTCATTTTCTATATTTATTCTGATAAAAGCTACCATTTTTAAATTATAATGTCTATTAAAATCATAATAATTTTACCGAAATGGCTTACTCCGGTCTACCAATGCATTGTATAAAGAGGGATTCCGTCACTCCATAGAAACTTTTTGGTGAAAGGGATATGGATGAAACGTTAAAATGAAATAATATCTTTCACGTGATTTACCTCGTCAATCGGTTATTTATTTCACCGCCAGGTCATCGTACCGCCGCATCATCTCCTCATCGTCGCGCAGATACCGCACCTTGTACTGCCCCTCCCGAACCAGGTCCTCCGAGATAAGCCGTTTTTTCAACAGTTCATAGGAGTTCGGCTGCATTTCGATCAGTTCCGGACCGTGGAGACGGCGCGAACCCCGTTTCGCCGCATATTCGGGATTGTAATATTTAAGTCGCGAGTCGACCGATGCAAGAAAGAGCATTTTCTGCTTCTGGCCGGCATCGGAGGGAAATTCGGTGTATAAGCGGTATTTGAATGCGCCGCGGTCGCAGAACATCGAATAAAAACCGATGTCGAGACCGGTCGTTTTCGATGCCTCTTCGACGGAACGGATGACTTGGATCTCCGATATCTTCTCTCCCGTCAAACTCGTGACCCCTTCGCCTTTCTGGATGAATTCAAAGAGCGGAAATTCGCGGTAAAAGCCGGTGACGCGGATGATGTCGTTGATATTGTACCGGTAGAGGCCGCTGCCGTTGCTGAAGAGAATGTAGTACGATTTGCCGATCTCCAGTTCATGCGCCTGAAGTACTGCCGGTGAACCCAGCGGTTGGGATGACGCTTCGATAAATTCGAACAGAAAGAGGTGCGCGAGAAGCAGCGAATGGTTCCAGTCATTGCCGAGCACGATGCCGGCGCGGGCCTCGCTTGCCTGATACCCGAATTCCCGGAGGACCGTATTTTTCGGATAAAAACCGGCGATTTTCGGCAATATCAGGCTGCAGTTGCCCTGTTTCCATGTATTAATACAGACCAGATCGGGCCAGTAGTGCAGCGGTACAATATGTCCCTCGTGCGTCTGGAAAATCGATTCGAGCTGGTGCGCCCGTTGCGGATCCGGCGAAAATTGTTTGAGTACCCCGGGCCGCTCTGCTGGGTCGATTTCATTTGCCGCATCAGGCCGTAACGTTCCATCGTGGATGTCTTTGATGATATCCGCCCCATGCTCTAGGACCGTGCGGTGAAACTGGAGCAGGGTCGACGGGTTGACGGTAACGATATAGGAAATCGGGGTGGCGAGCGCACAGCGCATCATGGCGTAATATTTTAAGGGGTAATCCTTGATGCATAGCACCGGATAGGGTGTTGCGTAAAGGTCTTTCAGAATTTTCGGAATATTGCGGTAGATGACGCCTGAAATGGAGCCGAAAGGCGTTCCGTCTGCCACGTGCCCTTCAACAGCAGGAGAGACTGCCGATAAATTCTGTCCGTGAAAGAGCCGCGGGTTGTCGCGTAAACAGGTATAAAACCAGATACGGCTGATATCGTTGTACGTCTTTTCAAAGTATGCCGGGGAAACCGGAATCAATTTCGGTTTATCGGTGGTTCCGCTGGTCGTGTTATAGAAAAGCGGTTTCCCGGAGAAAAGTATATCCGATTCGCCGTTGCACATGCGGTCGATATAGGGACGATGCCCTTCAAAATCACGGATTGGAACGGCTTTCTGATAATCGGCGATTGTTTTGACGGCACTGAAATGATGTTCCCTGCCGAAAGCAGTATCGCGTGCCTGCTCGATGATCGAGGAAAGGACCCTGTTTTGCGCACCTTTGATATCACTGCTGGCACGGTCGAGCTTTTTAAGGAGCGGCACTCCGGCTGTAGATAATAATACTTTTTTAACCAGGGGTGATCGCAGTAGTGATTTCATACTAATAAATTTAGTTTCCGGATGAATATAATGATATGATTTTCTGGATGGGTTCACCGGAAGCAGTGCCGGACAGGCTGAAAAATACCAGATTACTTGGGAGCGTTTCATGCATTACGAAGGAGATATTTACCGTCCCCCCAGTGAGGCAAACAGCATTCTCCTTCAGGTGACCGCCGGTTGCTCGCACAACGGCTGCCATTTCTGCGGTGCTTACAAGAACAAGAAATTCCGCATCAAAGATGAGGCGGTCATTCAGGAGGACCTTCACTATGCCGCGAAGCATTTTGCAGACAACGATCGTCTTTTCCTCTGCGACGGCGATGCGCTTATCATTTCGCAGGAGCGTCTTGTCGGCATTCTCGACGCCGTAAAAAAACTGCTTCCCCGCGTGCGGCGGATCGGGTCGTATGCAAATGCGAAAAGCCTCGCGCGCAAGAGCCCTGAAGACCTTCTTGCTTTGAGGGAACGCGGGCTGACCATGATCCACATGGGGCTCGAATCGGGCGACGACGAGACCCTGCGGTCGATCAACAAGTGGGGAACGGCCGGGGAGATCGTCGAACAGGGGATCAAGGTCGGCGAGGCGAAGATCAAGCTCTTCGTGACGGTCATCCTCGGCCTTGCGGGTCCGCGGCGCTCCGCCGTCCATGCCGAAAAAACGGGCGCGGCGCTCACCCGCATGAACCCGCCCTATGTGGGCGCGCTGAGCCTGATGCCGGTGGAAGGGACCCCGCTTTACGAGCGATTGGCTGCGGGAGAATTTCAACTCATGAACCCGCGGCAGATGCTTGAAGAACTGAAAATCATGCTCGAACATACCGAACTTCGGCCGGGAACGTTCTATGCCAATCACGCATCGAACTATCTGCCCCTGCGGGTGCGCCTGCCGCAGGACAAAACCAGCGCCCTCGCGCTTATCGACAGCGCCCTGCGCGGCGAAATACCGCTTACGCCGGAGTGGCTGAGGGGGCTGTGAGGGGGGAAAGTAGTCAGAATTCAGGAGTCAGAAGAAAGAAGGAAGATGAATGTAGGAGCGGATCGCGATCTGCCTTTATTCCCCATCCCAGAGGCGCGATTTTAACCCAACCGTAGTTGAGTGTACGAAACCGAAATGGCGGATAAACAATCGTAAAGGCAGTTCGCGATCCACCTGGAATAATCTCCGGAAATTTCATTTGAATTTATCTTACAGTTGATTTATCTTACACGCGGATAGTTCTGCCCGCTTGCTTTGACTGGTTCTTCGATTAAGGCGGATATTCCCGGTTTTTCACATCGTTTTCCTGAAAAGGAGGAAGGTGCTGAAAATGGAGAGTGGCTAAAAAGAAAGATGGGAGAAATCCCGCTTTGACTCTGATTGGCCGTTTCTGAAATTGCATGGAGAGGGGGTGATCGCCATGCCGGGATTCACATGAATCGTTACAGGTAAAAAGAGAGCCCGTTATACCCCGTTAAAAGTGTAACCGCGGCTCCCCGGCCGCCGGGTGCGAAACCCGGCAGAACGGTAAAAGTATACCATTTTTTCGTCGTGTTTGAAAGATTCTTTCATCTGAATGTTATGATTTAGAAAAGGAGCATACTGTGGATAGATTATTGAAACAATGTTGTTGTTTTTCGATAATGGCGTCGGTATTTCTGGGACCGGTTTATGCCGGAGAACGGATGATCGTTAAAAAGTATGATAAAAAAGAGATCGGCAGCGGGGTCTATCTCAACGAGATATTCAATGATGCCAATGAAAAGGAGGTATCACGCGGATTCAGAATTTCAGTGACGGAAACTGGGGAATACTACTTATCAGCCTGGGCGCAGGGGTTACCGGGAACATCATGGAACGTAATACTTGACGAGTCCAATTCCAATGTTGGATATCTGGAATTAATGAAAAACGGCTGGCAGGTTGGGATAATCGGTACCCCCGGTTCAAAACTAATACCCAAGGCAATCAGGCTTTCAAGTGGAATACATACCATCAAATTCAGGGATGATGGCCCGGGAATTCCCGATGTTGAATTATTGAAGTTCGGGAAAGATGAGGAGGATGCATTAATCGATGAAACTCCATTCCGGAAGAACCTTGAGCGGATAATGATGCAATCAAAGGATTCGGCGTTCAATTCAAATGACAATCTTGTCACTTCTCAACCTGACTATGCCGATGCGCAGCCCCTTGTTGAACCGGATGAGCCTTATTATGATTATGATCCCAATTACCATAAGGTTTTCAATTATACTTTTCGCAGATCCTTTTACTTATACCTAAATTGAGCGATTCTTTTTGATGCCGATGCATAAGATGCCGAGGAAAGACGACATGCGAAAAGCGCAGGAATACCCGGGGA
>JAFGIW010000025.1 GCA_016929415.1 Chitinispirillaceae bacterium
TACTCCACTGGCGGAGCCAGTGGTTTCCTTGTGTCTAACCCCTGGAAGGGTTGACTACCGACGCTCGACTCGTCAGTAAGTAATGAGACTGGATTCAGCGGTTGGGAGAGGGGGGGGGGAGAATTCCATACGACACGATACCTTATCTTTTGACCGGGCATACACTATGGAAAATGGGAAAAAAAACTCCGCCGTGGGAGGGTGGCGGAGTCTGCCTGCAGTGAATCAATGTGAGTTCGAGGTAATCTCACATTCACTGATAAAGATCGATTCTACAATAAACGACAGTAATAATCCACGCTTCCCTTATCACCGTCGAAATGATTTGTTCCTGAAAAGGTGGAAAGGGTTCAATAATTTTTATTTTTTCTGAAAAAGAGGGTTGGGTAAGGAGATTGTTCGGTAGGGATATTTAAAACAGGAATCGCAATGTGCAGCATTGATGGACAAGCTTTCAGTCCAGCACTCTTTCGAGTTTCTTTTTGAGTTCTTCGCGGCCATAAAAAAGCCTGCTTTTAATGGTTCCTACCGGAACGCCGATAATTTCTGAAATCTCCTCCATTGTCCGGTTTTCTATATCGTGCAGAATAACAACGGTCCGTTTTCGTATATGCAAGGATGCCAATGCCTGTTCGATCTGCTTGCGCAACTCTTTTTTCTCGATTGAAGATTCTTTATCCGCCGTCGAATCAGCGAGCAGTTCAGGATCAAATGACAGTGTTTTTTCGTGAGACCGCCGTTTCCTGAAAAACTGGATCGAGACATTCACTGCAATACGGTATAACCAGGTCGTGAATTTGGATTTCCCCGCGTAACCCGGGAGGGATTTATATAATTCGATAAAGGTTTGTTGCACGGCATCATGGGTTTCCTCTGAATTCCCCAGAAGGCGGTATACCACACGGTATACCATCTCTTTGTATTGTAAAAACAGTTCTGAGAATGCTTTATGGTCTCCCTTTGAAGCCCGTTCTATAAGCAGACGTTCGTGTTCCTGAAGATATTCTTCGTTTGATTCCATATTGCCGGAAAAAATGAGGATGAAATGTCTTTCCCTGAAAATTATTTCAGATCAGTTCAAAGGTAAAAAAAGCAGTTGTCTGTCGTTACTGTACCTGTTAAAAACAGAGTACGGTCCGCCATGCTGCAATCCCCGGATTTCAATAATCGGTGACAACTTCACGTGCCTTGATGAAGATTATGGTAAAGGACAGTTATCCTGTTGAATATACTACACGTCCTGTTTAAAAACCCCAACTTAAGCGTTTATCGAACGGGTTCGTGATTACGTGGAGGAGAGAGAACGACCAGATGTGACGGCAGTACCGAAGGAGATACCTCCCGTTTCCTCCGGGTGTTAGCATGCTGCGTCTCCACCGTTTGATGCAATTCGTTACAAGTCGGATGGAAATGTGTTCACAATTTATTATTTTCTACAGTTCTTCTGAAGGGAGATTACTATGAATACCGATTCAATAACAATTACCAAAATCAGACAGGGGAATGGAATGACCACCCAGCAGATCGATAAGGTAGCGGATACCATCCGTCAGTTAGTGGTCTCGATGGTTGAAAAGGCGAAATCAGGGCATCCGGGCGGGGCGATGGGGGGAGCGGATTTTATTTCGGTCCTTTATACGGAATTTCTTACTTTCGATCCGGAAGATTTGACATGGCCGAATCGTGATCGTTTTTTTCTCGATCCGGGTCATATGTCGCCGATGCTGTATGCAATACTAACTCTTTTCGATGTTTTTTCCGTTGAAGATCTGAAGGCATTCCGGCAATGGGAGAGTGTCACTCCGGGACATCCGGAACGAAATATCAATCGGGGGATTGAGAACACTTCTGGGCCTCTGGGACAGGGGCACGCAATGGCACTGGGTGCGGCAATTGCCGAACGTTTTCTGGCCGCGCGATTCGGCGAATGGATGGCCCACAAGATTTATGCCTATATATCGGACGGCGGTATCCAGGAGGAGATCTCACAGGGCGTGGGCCGTCTGGCAGGCCATCTGGGGTTGTCGAATTTAGTAATGTTTTATGATTCGAATGACATTCAACTATCGACCACCACCAACGTGGTGACCAGTGAAGATACGGCGGCAAAGTACAAGGCATGGGGATGGTCGGTGGTAACGATCGATGGAAACGACAAAGCGCAGATTCGCAACGCGCTTGCCGGGGCTCAGACGGAAAAGGAGCGGCCGACGCTTATCATCGGTAGAACAGTGATGGGAAAAGGCGCACGTACCGCAACCGGCGACTCCTTCGAAGGGAAGGTAAGCTCACATGGCATGCCGCTGTCGGATGCGGGTGCGTCAATTGAAATGACGCTCAAAAACCTCGGGAGCGATCCGGCTGATCCGTTTTACATCTCTCCTGAAATAAGGGAATTTTATAAGCAGGTCAACCTGACGAAACACACATTTGCAAAGAATAAAAAGAGCGAACAGGTCGCTTGGGAGGCAAAGAATCCGGAAAAGGCGGCGCAGTTGCGCGGTTTCCTCACCGGCGAACTCCCCCGGATCGACTGGGCGGCGATCCGGCAGAAAGCGGGCGGCGCGACACGGACGGCATCGAGTGCGGTGCTTGCGGAATTCGCGAAGAAAATAGATAATATGATCGTTTCATCGGCGGACCTGGCAAACAGCGATAAAACGGATGGGTTCCTCAAACAAACCACGGTGCTGAAGCGCGGGGATTTTTCAGGCGCTTTTCTCCAGGCCGGCGTCGCGGAACTGACCATGGCCGCGGTGATGAACGGTATAGCCGCGCATGGCGGAGTTATACCGGTATGTGGAACCTTTTTTACCTTCTCCGACTACATGAAACCGGCCATCAGGCTCGCGGCGCTTATGCAGCTGCCGGTAAAGTATGTCTTTTCGCATGATGCGTTCCGGGTTGGAGAAGACGGCCCCACCCACCAGCCGGTCGAGCAGGAAGCGCAGTTGCGGCTGCTCGAAAAAATGAAAAATCTCGAAGGCAAACGCAGCATGCTGGTCCTTCGTCCGGCCGACACCGATGAAACAACCGTGGCCTGGAAGATGGCGATCGAGACGGACAAGCCGTGTGCGCTGCTTCTTACGCGTCAGAACGTTCCCGATCTTCCGCCGATGCGGGGCGCGTCACGCTTTACTGAAGCGCTTTCCGCGGAAAAGGGCGCCTATATCGTTTACGATACCGGCGCCGACCCCGACGTGATTCTTGTCGCCAACGGTTCGGAGGTCGGCACGCTCGTCAGCGGGGCGAAAATCCTTCACGAAGAGAAAAAAATATCCGTGCGTGTCGTGTCGGCTCCGTCGGAGGCCGTCTTCAGGGAACAACCGGTTGAGTATCAGCAGTCAATTCTTCCGGAATTCATTCCGGCTTTGGGGCTTACCGCCGGACTGCCTGACAGCCTGCAACGGCTCGTCGGTCCGCTGGGAAGGACCATCGGGCTCGAACGTTTCGGTGCCTCGGCTCCGTACAAGGTACTCGATGAGAAATTCGGGTATACCGCCGCGCATGTGGTCAAGCACGTCGAAGCGTATCTGGCGGAGTACCGTTCGACTGTAAAACGTATTACCGCGCTTTCTCAATAGGGATGGCCGGGGACGTCTTTGTCTTTTCGTAACTTTTACCGGAATGGTTTGTATGAAGATCGGGATTGTCAGTGACACGCATAAAAACAGGGATTTGCTCAATAAGGTTGTTCAGTGGCTGGTTAAGCGTCAGAAAATTCCAACCCTGTATCATCTCGGTGATGACTACAGTGACGTAGCGGGATTGGGAGACCGGTTTTCCGAATTGCTGCAGGTGCCGGGCATCTATAATGAAAAGTATATAAGCGGCGAGCTTCCGGCCAAAGCTTTCGAGACCATTCTCGGGATAACCATACTGCTCGTTCACTGCCTCGAGAAAGACGCCACCGACGGTGATATCAGCCGCTCGGACATCATTCTGCACGGCCATACCCACCGGCAGGAACTGCGACTCGATGACGGTAAACTCTTTTTCAACCCCGGTCACCTCAAAGGCCCCCTCGAAAAAAATATGCCGCCTACCTTCGGGGTATTGAACATCCACGACCGGGACGTCAGTGCGACCATCTACGGTCTCGATTTCAAAGCGGTCCATACTATGGAAATGATCCGGTCGGAGAGCGGGTTGTACCGGGCAGGATAAGCCGGCGGAAATCTGAAGGCCGCAGGCGGACACTTCTTCAGGAATCCAATGGCGGCATTTCAACAATAGAGTATAAATCAGCCGGTATAAAAATGTCGCAACTCCCGCGATTTCAATCCGGCTGACCCGCGTCGCTTCACTTCGAGGGGACACTGACGGAGCAATGGTAAGAATGCAATATCAGTAATGTTTTTCATCGCACAATCCGATACATGTAATAGAACATGGGTGAAACAGGCTGATCACGATACAGGTATCACATATCGCCCGGTTCAATTTCAACAACCCGTCCACCCGAAGGAAATTGAATGGAACCAGGTCAAATCACGCAAAACTACTACGACTACCTCAAACAGATCCATCATTTTCTGCTTCCCCGGACCTATGTGGAAATAGGGTACCGAAAGGGTGAATCCCTCTGCCTGGCTTCTCCTGTGACATTGACCCTGGGTATCGATCCGAATCCGCTGGTGCAATTCCCCGCGAACAGCCGGATAAAGACCTATACCATGACCAGCGATGATTTTTTCAGGGACTGCGATCTGCGCCGGGAGCTTGGGGGCGGCGATCTCGATCTGGCGTTTATCGACGGCATGCACCTGTTTGAATTCGTGCTGCGGGATTTCATCAATCTCGAACGTTACGCTACCAGGCAGACGGTCATTCTGCTCCATGACTGTCTTCCTCTCGATGATATCACCTCACGCCGGGAGCGTACGACCAATGTCTGGACCGGTGACGTCTGGAAAATCCTCCACTGTTTTTTGAAATACCGGCCCGACCTCACGATAGCGGTCCTTGAAGACGCGCATCCGTCAGGTCTGGCGCTCGTGTCGGGCCTCGACCCTGAAAATACGGTATTACGCGACCGGGAACAGGAAATCCTCGACGGGTATTTGCCGCTTGGTTATTCATATCATGTGTCGAATTTGCAATCGATCCATTCGCTCGCCGGCGACGTGTTCGACGCGGTCCGGCGTCACCGTTTCGCCGCCTGAAAAGGACATTGTCGAAAGGAAAGGAACGCGGCCATGCTTTCGAACAGCCCGAAAATGCTCGGCGTACTGCTGTGCTACAACGACGGAGACCTTCTCGGAGACGCGATCGAGCACCTTCTGAACAACAATCACGACCTCGTCGTATGGGACCACGGGTCCGACGATTGTACGCCCCGTGTGCTCGACAACTACAACGGGAATCTTGTCGAGCGGCGGTTTATTCCCCGTTCGTTCGATTTCTACCGGCTCTATCAGGCGATGTCGAAAAACCTCATCGAGCGGTATATCGGGCGATACGACTGGATCTCATGGCCCGACCAGGATGAACTGCTTGAAGGACCGCGCCGCGACAGGTCGCTGTTCGACTATCTCCTCGAAGCGGCAGATTCGCCGTACGACTGGGTCCAGTTCCACAATTTCAACTACTGGCTCACCGATCAGGACGATCCCTCGGCGGTTTCCCCTGTGGAAAGGATCAGGCATTACAGCCTGTTCCCCGACTGCGCCCCGCGGATCCGATCATGGAGGGCGAAGGTGACCAACATCCGGGCATTCAACCATAATTCGCTTCCCGGGGCGCGGTATCCGTCCCTGTTCAACCTGCGCCACTATCCCGCGCGTACGGTTGACCAGATGGACAAACGCATCTTCGTCGACCGGGCGAAACTGTTTCGCAACGGCATGAATTACCATTACGATAATCTGCGCCTGAACATCGCCAAAACCCGCCTCAAGGCCGATCAGCTTCATTATGACGACGGCGTGTCGGAACTGAATTCCTCGGTCATCTACAACTGGCGGACCATTTACGGATACGGTCCCGCCCGGCCGGCCCCCGATTCCTGCGGCACCGTCTTGTCGTCAACGACGACCTGAAGGGCGGACACGTCAACCCAGGAATCCCCTGTTGTAAAAACTGGCAAACTACCGTCTGATGCATTCGGAATGCTTGGTTCGAGATACGGTCCATCGGTGTGAAGCGCTACTGTTATTATGGAGAAGAAAATCGGTGTTTCCACCTCTGGAGAAACAGGGTTCGCAAGATTCACGCTCTGCATCCTGCTCCGCGCCCTTCGGGTCGGTTGTCGCCGATGGTCTCCGCGCGTCCAGCGCTCCGGCTCACCCCGGCTGTGGTGCGCGGTAAGGTGGAACGTTTTTTACGATCACCCACCCCGTCCCCGATGCGACCACCTTTTTTTGCGGCAAGATCCTGTTTTAATTATTTTAATAACGGAGAGGCGAAATTGTCCCATCTTGTTCACGGTGTTATTATAACCAGGAAAACACCGTTGAGAAACAATCCTTTTCAAGTATAATAAATAACGGTAAAATATACGGATGAGTCTTGCCGTATTTTTTGCAATAATTTAAAGGGTTTTATATGGCAATGCCCATTAGGGAAACCCCCGTTTTAAAAAGGGAAACATGCTGAAAAGTTTGTCCGGCAGATTGAGCGGAATAAGAATAAACAAGTGAGCAAAGCTAATTATGAGATTGCCAAAAACACCTATTGCAAAATCATGCAACAAAGCCCTGTTTTCATCCGAAGTAATTACAGTAAGGCATCTGCAAGGCAAGGAACACTCTTCTTACGTGCTGAAGGAGGGTAATAAATGTTGAAAAAAATGATCGACGCTTCCGTCCCCGTCTGCTTTTTAAAGGAACATAATGCATTTGTTGCGTACTCTCCTGCATTGGATTTAACTACATGCGGACGCACCCTTGAGGAAGCAAAAAAGAATTTCCGGGAAGCACTCGAAATATTTTTTGAAGAGTGCACCGCAATGGGAACCCTCGATAAAGTGCTTGAATCCCTCGGGTGGGAGAAGCAGGGCCGTAAAAAGTGGTTACCGCCGGTGCCGGTACACGAAGAATCATTCAAGCTTCCCGAATTTGCCTTTGCGTGATCAATGGGAAAACTACAGCCGCTCAAACCCGCCGAATTCGAAAAATTCTTAAACTTCATCGGCTGTACGTATGTCCGGCAGAAAGGAAGCCATCGGGTATACCGCCAGTCCGGTTTATTGCGTCCGATCATCGTCCCCGTCCATTCCGGCGATCTGCCGGTGCTTGTAATCAAAAACACCCTCCGACAACTTAATATTTCCACCGAACAATTCCTTGAAATATTAAAGAGGTTTTAAAGGTTGCCGGACCTGTTTCGGTTGATCCATCAGCCATCCCGGCCTGACGGAAACCACAAAATCCGCTTCCGTCAGAGCATCATATACCTTCCGCGCCTTGATTTTTTTCGGGGAAGCGACAAAAAAAGCCTCTGGGCTCGGTACTCCCTGAATTGGCGGGAGACGTACTACCAGAGGCGCTATTTTCAATACCAATTACGAAATAAGATACTTTTTATTCATTCACTGTATCAATAAGTTTAAAAAATTGCAAGGGAAAGGTCGTTTTAACGGACTATAATTTTAAAATAATTATCAGAAAAAACCTGTGCGGTACTCGGAAAAAAAAGTGAGTTGTGGTACTTCGGTGTGGTACTTTCGTGGTTTTAAACCAATAAAATCAGGCTTTTCCCGCTGACTCTTAATCAGCGGGGGTAGGGTGTCAATGCAAACCGTCACGCCAACCGCTGAAGTTGGGTGAGGCTTTTTCGGCCGTCATGCCGGTTGCTGCGGCAGGCTTTCGCAATTACTGGAATCATGTCTATTTCCCAAATAAAAAAGCCGCGCCCGGATTACTCCGGATACGGCCTTGCTGGTTATGGTCCAGAAAAATTGTTGAAAATATCGTTTGTTAATGTGAAGTCGCTTCACACTCGCTTCACATTTATAGAGAAGCTGGTGGTAATTTGGTAGTATTTGAGGAGAAGCATGGTGAAAAAGAAAACCCCTCAAAAGTGCCGCTTTTTGCGTTTTTAAGCACTTCTGAAGGGTTTTAGCATGGTAGCGCTACGGGGAATCGAACCCCGGTTTAATGGCTGAGAAGCATCGAAGCGGTAATTTTCACCCTTTATTTACAGGGCTTTCAGCATTTCAAGCTTTAAAACTTACCACAAAGTTACCACAAAAACGCCTGCACCACACTTTTTTTTATTTTTAAAGCGGAAAAACCTTCAACACCTCATCCCCATAATGATTAATAACCTTTACTGCGATCTTGCCGGTATCTGGTTTATCGAATGGACTGCTGACGGTACTGTAAAGGCTTGACCATGCCGATTCGTCGATCTCGGCACGAAGAGCACGTTTAAGCTTATCATACGGTTCATCGGCACCCGTAAAATATGCATGACGAACAAAAAAGCTCTCACCGTTGTAATTAGTATCGATAAACCAGCAAGCAATATCGTCGGTTGATGATGAACGGATTTCCCCGGTTGTCGGATCATACACATCAACACCCTTGATGGTAGCGATTATCTGTCCGTTTTTCTGTTTATTTATTTCCACATCCGGTTCGCCGAAAACCATAAAAAGATTGCCTGCACCGGTTTTTTTGAGTAACTCGTCGCCCATTGCCAGGTCGGGATTCATACGTGCTGAAATAACAGTGAGTTTACCATATCTTTTCGTTTCTTCGGATACATGCGGATCAAAGGCGAAGCCACAGACAAGAAGCAGGTCATACCCTACGCCCTGCACAGCCTCTTTTGCTGCTTCCTTTACCTGCATAGGGCCGACAGTGCCTTGTTCCGGGCCGATGGATATAGCGACCCTTCGGGTTTTGCCATCTGCATCGGTATATTCCCCTGTAGCATGCAGCCAGGTACCGGCATAAAAATTAAGAGTGTCGAATTTTAACCGTTCGACTTTCTTGGTGTTCTGCACCCCTGATTTGCGAAGATTCTCAAGTATCATCGTCGAAAAATCCTGATGCTTCTTTGCCTCTTTTTCTGTGACCGTGCCATCCATGTCATCATCAGCCGTAGAAAGAACGCGGTGGGGCGAAAGACTCTCGACGGTAAATGGACCGCTGACACGGATGGTTTTATTATCATCGTAAGGCTGGTCGTAAAGAATCGCCGTGTCGGCGTGCCGGGCAATGGCAGTGTCGATCTGTTCACGGGTCATGCCCTCTTTGATGTCGGGGTTATTGGCAATGGATTTCAGAGTGACATGCGGGACCCGTTTATAAACAAAACCTTTGCGGATATCGTTATCGGTCGGATAGGATGGCGGGATTTGACGGGTTATTTCCGACTCTTTCTTAATGCCTGCCGGTGAATCGGCGAGGTAGTAGAACGGGAATCGGGCCGCCATGAGGCGCGTACGGGCCAGCGCAAGGGCTACACGGCTCGTGTCGCAGGTGATCCAGCGTCTGCCCCACTGCTCGGCAACGTAAGCGGAAGTGCCGCTACCGCAAGTCGGGTCGAGGACAAGGTCGCCGGGGTCGGTGGTCATGAGGAGACAACGTTCGATCACTTTTACTGCCGTTTGAACAACATACAGCTTCGCATCAGAAAAACCGCTTTGTCTAGTGTCATCCCAAATGTCATTGAAAACTTGATAAGGAAAATCGTCAAAGTACCGAAGAAAACAAAGAGTATTACCCACAGGGAGAAGACGTTTAGCGGCATCTAGATTTTGCATACCAGTCAAGTTTGTTTTCCAACCACCGGTTGATGGCCGAAAGTTTTTATCATTCAATCTATACGGAAATACTGTAGTTGTGCTTCCACTCTGTGAGGTTAGTGGATTCGCCCGATAAAGCCTTGAACCGTTCGGTAGTAAGTCGGGATTATCGTCCTCTTTTAACTGCCGGGAATTTCCTTGCGAGTCAAGAATAAAACGAAAGTTAGCATCAGAAGATGCGCTGCGTTCCAAATATAACTGCCGATATTTGACTTGATCACGATCTTTTGCGACCCACAATAACACATCATACGTGTTATCCAACAAACCACTTGCCTTGCCTGTAGTTTTTCGAAAAATGACTTGCGCACAAAAATTCTCACTTCCAAACACCTCATCCAACAAACATCGTACCAAATGCACATTCTCATCCCCTATCTGCACAAACACACTTCCCGTCTCCGTAAGCAGCTCCCTTGCCGCAACCAGCCTGTCCCGCAAGTATGCAAGGTAAGAGTGTATCCCTAATTTCCACGTATCTCTAAAAGCCCGCACCTGCTCTGGCTGCCTTGTAGCATCCTCCGCTTTCCCGTCTTTAACATCCCTTTTTCTGGTACTCACCTGCCAGTTGGAGCCGAACTTTATGCCATAAGGTGGGTCGAAATAGATGGTTTGTACCGATCCCTTTAAGCCTTCTTTTTCGGCAAGGCTGGTCATCACCAATAAAGAATCCCCCAGAATCATCCGGTTTGACCAGTGGCCGTCATGCTGATAGAAATCGACCCGCAGGTCGAAGTCGTCTGGCAGGCCGTTGAAGTCGGCGAAAAGGTCGATTTGATTATCAGACGGTTTTGCAATACGCGGCAATGAATTAATGATTGCCTGCGGATGGATTTTCTCCTGAATGTAGATTGGTACTACCGGAACTGCGAGATCTGCCGCATCCTGTTCGTCTTTGCCCTTCCATACGAGCTGCGGGTCGAGTGACGGGTCTCTGGGGTACAACATGGTTTTAGGAGCAGCTTCGTCTGCGGCAACAAAGTCGCGGAGTTCTTCGGTTGGTATGTTTACGCGGCTGTCTTTATGTTTAATGGATTCCACGACCTTTGAACCGCCGTTTTTTGAGATGGGTTTTGATTTTTTAGGCATTCAATTATCCTTACTGTTATATTTCTCCGCGGCAGCGTAAAGATGCAACGTTCGTAAAGTATCGTCAGTAAAATAGGTGCGATCATTTTCGAATTCATGGGCGATTTCGTGTATTATTTTGCGGAAATCCCAGAGTGTAATTCCTTTTATTTCAGCTACGGATTGAACGCCTTCGGCCCAACCCCACGTTACGATAACTTTTGAATAGTTCCCTTTTTTGAAACCGTATGTTTTAAGAGCCGAAAGTACCCCCGGACTATTGAATTTCCGCTCGATGAAATATCCAAGGGTACGCCGCTGCCCGGCCTGTTTCACGCGGACTTTTAAATCATCACTACTGAACGGTTTTGAGGTAAGTTTGCTATATGATCCAGAGACCGATACTCCGCTTTCAATATGGTAACGATCGTTTATGACAGGATCGATGGCGAGCAAATCGATTTCAAACTGACCGTTACAGCGAATATTGGGAATAGTTGCCCATTTTTTTATATACCGGACATAAGCCTTCACAATACGTTCAGTTGTTTCCATTATGTGGCCTTTTCCGAAATATGTTTCCTAATCTGTTTTGCAGCATCCCAAGGATCGGAAATTTCAATGAAATCCCACCTGCCGAAACCATTGTGATTATTTACAGCCGGGACCCATAGAGTTGTTGCAGTGGAAACTTTAGCGATTTTATCTTTTCTATTTTCTCCTGTTACCTCGATAATAAGTTGAAGTGGGTCGCCTATACCTTTTTCATCGTTTATACAGACGATAAAATCAGGCTCGTAATTCTTTTCTTCGCCGTTAATCGTATAGGGGATGTAGAATCCGAGACTTTTATTGGTTTTAGCATACCGGATAACTTCGGGCATATCTTCCAGCGTCTGGGCGAGTTTCTGCTCCCAGGAATCGGTGTCGGCTACAACATGCGAAATATGGCATTTGTCTTCCCGCGTGGAATAAACGGGCCGAGTGGTATCAAAATCAACATATCGGGTAGAGCCGAGGGTATCGTATGGCCGCAAGATCGGTTTTAATGATGGCGTATTTCCAGCCGATTGCACTATGGCTTTATAAATACGGTCTGCGGCATCATGTGCAAATTCGATAAGAAGTAAAAGCTGCAGAAATGTATTGTCTTTGAGTGTTACGCACTCGGCGAGCCAGTGTTTGGCTATTGTTAGCAGCTGTGGAAAAAGCCAAGGTTTATCCGCCCCGTCATCACTACGGAAATATTTTTCGAGTGTAAGTTTGGCAAGTAAAAAAGAGACTTCATTTGGACGACGACGCTTAAGGTCGTCAAGAGTATGAATGCTTGTCTCTCCTACTATGGGGGCATTTTCCGTTTTCGTAGGAATATCGGCAGTTGAAAGAACAAGTTTTGATTCTTTAGTGAACTTTGCAGAGAGGTGTTCGCTCAATAAATCATAACGGTATCCGATAAGACGAGGAAAAACTATCTCGGCGTTTTTTCGGTTTTCAAGTGCCCTTACCCTTGTCGGAAGCGCTCCGGGTTTCGGATCAGCCGTAGAGCCTGAGCATGGAATAAATGAGAACGGGACGCCATAGACCTCGGCATATTCCGGTGAGAAAAATCCATTTTCACCAGTAGCATAGCTCATGCGACGCAGCGCCCGGCCGACTACTTGCTCACAAAGAAGTTGCGTTCCGAAGGCCCTTATGCCCAGGATATGTGTAACCGTGTTTGCATCCCACCCTTCCGTCAACATGGAGACGCTGATCACGCATTTTACATGTTCGCCTAATTTGCCCGCCTTGCCGACCGTATTCATGACTTCCCTGAGCAAATCTTCATCGGTGAGATTTTCGGCATCCCTGCCGGGAAACCGTATACGGTATTCGGCTTTAAACTCTTCAACTTCATGGGAAGCTATTTTTTTAAAGTCGTCGCTCATGGCTTCACCGGATTCGAGCTGTTCGCTGTCAACAAGTATGGTATTAGGCCGGTGTAGCCAATTGCCGTTCCCGTCATCATTACGGAAAATGGGAAGCTGTCCGGCCTGAACAATAAACTTTTCGTTTATGGGTTTTTCCCAACCTGCAACGTAATCGTAAACGAGTTTGGATACATTGGTATTATTGCAGACGACTATAAAAACTGGTGGCGTAATACCTTTAGCCCGCGCCTCGGAGTTGTTCTCCCAGACCTGGTAATACTTCTCATAATTGCTATAGAGGCTATGCAGTGCACCTTGAAGTTCAGCGGGGAGCTTTGGTTCACCGGAGACCGAATCCGTTCTACGACTTTTTTTCGGCAACCCATCACTTATCCGCAACCACAGATCGCGGTAGGTTGGCTGATCGCCAGTCATGGAATCATCACTTACCGGGACCCTGGGAACCTTGACTATACCTGACTCAATGGCCTCGATAAGCGAAAAATCGGAAACCACCCAAGGAAACAAGGTACCTTCTGGATAACCGGAGCCGCGTAGAAAAAACGGTGTGGCTGATAAATCATAAATCGATTTCACACCAATTTTAGATTTAACGGCTTCTATTCCGTTAATCCAAACACGAGCCTCTTCTTCACGTTTCAGGGCTTCCTTGCGATCATCGCCCTTTAATTGTTCATCATCTGAATCCGGTTTTCTACGGTAACAGTGATGGGCCTCATCGTTAATGACTATAATGTTCTTTTTATTGCCGAGTTCACGGCAGACGCGCCGTACCATCTGCTCCGGCGTTTCGGTAAATGCACCAGCCGGACCGCCATCTGCCAAGATCTGTTTTGTGATTTTACCCGCAGCGACTTTCTCGCGGAGTTGAAGAGCATGGTAGTTTGTGATTATAATTTTCGATTGACAAAGCTGTACTAATGATTGTGCAGGTATGATATCACGCTGTCGATAATAATTCTGGGGATCGTTGGGAAGCAGAACCCGCAAGCGGTCACGAATAGTAATTCCGGGTGTTATGATAAGAAACGTGTCG
The DNA here is from genome assembly GCA_016929415.1 of Chitinispirillaceae bacterium. Lineage (GTDB taxonomy): Bacteria > Fibrobacterota > Chitinivibrionia > Chitinivibrionales > Chitinispirillaceae > JAFGNB01. The sequence continues at coordinate 13,793 of JAFGIW010000025.1, forward strand.
GAAAAACGGGAATCCTGCGGATTGGCCAGCTTGTTAAGCGTATGCCAGGCAATGACCATTGCCATGACAACGGTTTTCCCGGAACCGGTAGCCATCTTGAATGACAAGCGAGGCAAACCGGGATTTGACGAGTCATTGGCAGCACGTATTGCGTTTTCAATCCAAGCATCACCGAATTTCCGGCCAACTTCTGTGATATAAATGGCAGTTTCAAGAGCTTCAATCTGGCAGAAAAACAGTTTTTTTTCTCTCTGCGGATCATTCCAGTATGCCAGAAGTCTTGCAGTGGTTGGAGTTATGCCACTATACCCACCTCGTCGCCACGGTTTTATCCTATCTCTAATCTGGTTTACGAGTTTGTTTTCTTCTATACGGTCTTTAGTCCATTCGTTATCGAATGATAACTGAAGTGGGTTCTTCTTTTTGGGCTTGGCTATAGGGACAAAATAGCTGCTCGGTCTACGATCATTGAGTGTTTCATCGGTAATACCTTCGTCGGAAAATTTGAAATGGCGGGTAGGCGCTTCAAACGCTGAGTTTATAATGGGGTTCTCGATGATAGTTTGGCTCATTACTTTTCCAGTTAAATCTTTATGTATGGATTAATAATCTATTGCTGCAATTGGGTAGCCACTTGTGCCTGATATAATCCATGTTTTGAATATGGGTTACGCCAAGCATGACTGGGTACCCATTGGAGCCGTGCTGCAGCAACATGTTATGCATTGAGTTTCTCCCGATCACATTCGCTCCCAGTACGGCTCTCTATTTCCCATATAGACATGTTCTTTGAGAAGACGGCATATTTCGACGACTGCTCGTTCGTTGATCGCAGAATCGTTGATATCCCAAATCGTACCGGCACCGGAGTGATTGACGCCCCAATTCAGATGGGCAGTGTGAACATGAACGCCATACATGAATCGGGCAAGTAAATCTGACTCATCTGGATATTTCTTATTGTACTGCTCCAGTGACTTGGCATTGAATGATCGTCCTCCGAGGTTATCGGCTTTGACCTCGTATGTTACCATACCTTGATTCGATGGATTAAGCAAAGCAACAAGTTTCTTGTCGAACCAATATCGGTCCAGGCGAAGCTCAAACTTCTTTGTGCAAGGGTTCGGCGATGCGGAGAGGCCTAGGAACTGCAGCAAACTCCGCATCACGATGCATCTCGATTCGGTTTCTTCCGACTTCAACATCTTTTCAATACGATGTTTGAGATGAACATCAAACCATAGGTTTATGCACTTCTCACAGAAAACATTTGAAGCACTCTTCTCGTCTCTACCTAGATGACACTTGCCATCTGGACAAACGCAATCGTCAGGCGCTATCTGCTGAACAGTATCCACGCGACCGCCCCCTCTCCTCCGACTTGAGTTGCCATCCGTCTTTCAACGCATAACGATCAGCGGGTTGGCCAGCTCTCAGAGTATCGCTTCGTCAGAACCGAGAATCGAACCCTCCCGCTACTACCAAGCACCCCACTACGTGGAGGCTCCATGTTGTCCACAGGACGCGCTTTCTCTATTACGTATTCGATGGCTTGCCGCCAAGACTCCTCCTCGAATCCAACGCCCAAAACTATCGCGTTCCCTGAAGCGGGCTCCTCACAGGATGCCCGGATCCTCGACATATACCAGAAGTCGTCAGCGGCGGATATGAGAACCTTGGATTGATTGAATTCTGCAAATGGCGCCTTCAATTCTACGTAGTGAAAACTACTTCCGGATTGATTGCGAATCCACAAATCGCACTGTTTTGCAAAGCGATCCGCTTTTCGCTGGTCAAGTCGTACTTTGTACTCAAGTCCGACATCTCGCTCGCCTGTTTTCGGTGTCGATGGCTCCAACTTGCGTGTGGTGACCAGCCAAAAAAAGAATTCAAGCTTCAACCACCCCTCGAACCCGTTACTCAGGGTTTCTATGCGAGCAACCTCTTTAGGCCGTCGCGCGCTCAAGTCACGAGCGAATTTTCCAAATTCTGTGGCGACGTCTGCGATGCCTGGCATGGGAACCTCCGCTAGTCTGGCCAACCAGTAATTATACTATCCCTGCTAAATATTCAACTTTTTATCTTAAATAACCTGAAACACCAAAAAAATATTCATAAATTACAAAATAATTCTAATACCCATATAATAAAAAATATCTATTGGAAACTAATAACTTACATTCCGCGCATCGGGTTTACTGA
>JAFGIW010000217.1 GCA_016929415.1 Chitinispirillaceae bacterium
AGCATCTCCACGATGCTGTTGAGGTACGATCCGATCAGAATTCCGGTAAACACCACCAGGATCAACGTTGAAATTCTTTTTTCCTTGAGCGGTACGGCCATTGTAACTTCCTCCCATCCGTTCTAATATAACAGTATTAAAACTGCTGCGGTATCACTCCCGAGCGCGGTATTCACTGAGTGTCAAGGCGACATCGACCTTTTTTCCTTTCCGGAGAACACCCATCCGTATTGTATCACCCACGAAATAATCGAGAAAAAAACCGTCGATATCGAGATGCGACACAATGGTCCTGTTTCCCATGCGCCGGATGATGTCGCCGGTGCGCAGGCCCGCACGCGCGCCGGGGCTGCCGGGCTGTACGCCGACGACGGCGACGCCGTCGAGGCCTTCATAGCCGAGCGCGAGCGCCACGGCGCGGTTGAGGTCCTGCACCGAGATCCCCGTCCATACCTGCCGCCGTTTCCCGTAGGTAATGATCTCCTCGGCGACCCTGCGGGCGCGGTTGATCGGAATGGCGAATCCGATCCCGATCGATCCCTTGGCATTATTGGACCCGGTGTAGATGAACGTATTGATGCCGATCACCTCGCCCAGTGCATTGACCAGCGGGCCTCCGCTGTTTCCCGGATTGATCGCGGCGTCGGTCTGGATCATTCCCTGATAATACACGCCCTCGGAAGGTGCGAAATTGCGGTCGAGCGCGCTCACCACCCCCACGGTTACGGTGGGGTGGGCGTCATTGATGAAATTAAGAAAAGGGTTGCCGATCGCGATCGCCCACTCGCCTATCATCGCATGCTCGGCGTCGCCGAAACGGACCGTCGGCAGTTTTTCACCCTTCACCGCGATCACCGCCAGGTCGGCACGTTCATCGAACCCGACGATGCGTCCTTCGAACCGGCGTCCGTCCGAAAAATTGACATATAATTGAGCGGCGTTCTGGACCACGTGAAAATTCGTGAGGACCATGCCGTCACTGCGTATCACGAAACCTGATCCGATGCTCTCGACCTGCCGGTAACGCGGCTGCATATCGGGGCCGAAGAAAAAGTCGAAAAAATCGTTTGAATAATAGGGACTGCGCACCATCTGTATCTGCGTAACCACGACACCTACCACACAGGGAGCGACCGCCTGCGTCGACGCCACGATCGCATTGCTGCGCGAGGCCGTCAGTGCATCATCAGTCTGACGCTGTGCGGGGGGTGCGGTCACCTTCGACGGTGCGGCGGAGGTCTCCGGCGAATCGACGGACCGTTCCGGCAGCAAACGCTCGATCAGCCATTGCGGCGCATATTGTTGTACAACCTTTCCGCCGAAGATCAATCCCAGAGTAATCCCTGCGGTCAGAAAAATAAAATAAAGAACAGCTTTTCCCTCAGCGCGATGTAGCATCAAACCTCCGCATAAACGACCTCTTCCAGAACCAGTCCGTACGGGGGTGCCGTGGTTCCGGCCAATGCACGCTCCCCCCGGTCGAGCACTTCTTTAAGCGTCAGGGGTCGCTTCCCCCTTCCGATATCGATGAGCGTTCCGACAATCGACCTGACCATTTTATACACGAACCGGTCGGCCTCAATGAAAAATACCATGCATTCCCCCTCCCGTTCAATTCCGGCGGCGGAAACAATGCAGACCGCCGTCGCGCTGCCGTTTCCCGAGGCGCAGAACGCCGAGAAATCGTGCGCGCCGAGGAGCGCGGGGACCTGGGTCATTATTTTTCCCCAGTCGACATGATAAGAGACCGGCCACGCGTGCCGCGTAAGAAGCGGCGACTTCCGCCTGCAGAGGTAATAACGGTATCGCCGCCGCAATGCCGAGAACCTGGCATGAAAAGAGGGGACGACGGATTTGACATTGTCAATCGCCACCTCTTCCGGAAGCAATGCGTTCATCGATGCGGTGAAACGCCGCCCGTCGATCGCCCCGTCGTAATCAAAATGGGCGCCCTGCGCCCTCGCATGCACCCCCGCATCGGTCCGGCCCGCGCCGGTAAAGGAAACGCTCCTTCGCAGTACGATCGCCGCCTTCTCATCGAGCAGCTGCTGGATGCTGCGTGCGCCCGGCTGCCGCTGCCATCCGCCGAACGGGGTCCCGTCGTAGGCGACTCGACAAAAATATCTCATGACGATTCACCGGACGCGACGAGATTCGCAACACGCAGCAGCCGGTAACAGAAAAGTTCCACCTCCCGCCGTGATCCGCTCTGCCGCCCGGTCTTCACCGCAACGTCGAATTCGACGAGCCATGAGAGAACCGTTTCCAGTTGCCGATCGGTATATTGCTGCGCCTGCGCAACAATCCCCGAAGCAATGACGACCGGATACACCTTTCGCTCTTCTCCCTGGTGAAGCAGGCCCGCGGCCCGGCCGATACGCATCGCCGCCTGATTTTTCGCCTCATAACCGCCGCCCCTGGTGAGCAGCTTGACATCCTGCGGCTGTTGGCGCCCGTAGTGGCGTATGCGCAGCATCGCACCGTAGTGACGGTACAGCACGCCGACGACCATGGGTACCGAGCAGGAGGCGGTAAAGAGCGAGTTGATGATCTGCATGACCCGTGAAGGTTGACGGGCGCCGCAGGCCGCGGCAAGTTCGAACACCGTCATGGAGCGTGAGGGGCCGACGATCGTCTCGACCGCCGCGCAATCGACATTTAACCTTTCGTCAAGATGGATGTCGATTTTCCGGATTTCCGAAAACAGAACCGCGGTATCGTACCCCGCCAGATCGACCAGCAGCTCCGCCGCCTCCCTTTCGATCTTCCGGCCGCACCACTCGGGAACATTCTCACAAAGCCACTGCGCCACCTTGTAATCGGGCGGTTTCTGAAAATCCCGGCAGACGTACCGGTCCGCCTCTTTTTTGCTCCGGTCGGCGGCATGGAGTTTTTTGGCCGGGTCCGTCTTTGTTCCTTTTCGTCTTCCCGTTTCCCCGATATCGATGAACAAATACACGTCGTCCGGCAACTCCGCGAGAAACCGGTCCAGTTCGTCCAGTTCGCCGTCAGCCAATGATTCGGCATGGTTGATCGAAAACAGCCGTATGTCCCCGAAGAGTGTGGGACTGATGACCTTCTGCAGAAAGTCACCGAACGGTTCGTTCGACGGGTCGAAGGTTTCCTTTACGAGGAGCGCCGGCGCCGTCGACCCGACGGTCCGCAGCGCGCCGCTTCTGGCCGCCTCTTTACCAACCGCGTCGTTTCCCGAAAAGATATATACCTTCGGCGGCATCGTCATCCGTTCGTTCAGGGCAGGAGCGGCTCCACGATCGACCGCGTCCTGTTGGTGGCTTCGATAAAACGGCCCTGGTCTTCCAGAAACCGCATCGGGCACTCCTTGACCACTTCATACATGCGATCCGCCAGCTCCCCGCCGTCGGCGGCCGAAAAGCCAACCCCCGCCTGCTGCAGAAGCACGCAGCTCTCCCGCTGGGTATGATGATACGGCCCGAAAAATACCGGTATGGCGAAACATGCCGCGTCCCATACGTTGTGTCCGCCGATGTCCATAAAGGTCCCTCCGACGATCGCCGCATCGGCCGCCTTGTACATGTCGTCAAGTATTCCCGTCTTCTCGATCACGCAGATTTCCCACCGCCGCGACGTTCTGGCTTCGTCAAGGCGTACCACATTGCCGCCGATTTCATCGATAAGCGGCACCGCCTCGGCGACGTAGCGCGGCACCACGATCAGCCTGCAGGGATATCCCCGCCGCTCCATTCCTGAAAAGAACGCACGCAGGACGGCTCCCTCCCCGGAGTGCATGCAGCCAGCCGTGACCACGAACGCCTCATCATCGATATTGAGACCGCGGCGCACCGCGAGCCACTCTTTTTTCTGCGGCCGTTCGATGCGGATGTGGCCCTTGATGTTGCCGACAACGTGGATCGCATCCTTCCCCACCCCCAGTTCAATAAACCGGGCCGCGTACTCATCGCTCTGGGCAAGGACAAGGTCGACCTGCTTCAGGAGGGGCGTGACAATCCATTTGAGTTTCCGGTACCACCTGAACGAACCGGGTTCAATGCGTCCATTGACTATTCCGACCGGAATACGGCGACGGACGCATACCCGGAGCATCGAAGGCCAGATTTCCGTCTCGATCAGCCAGAGACGCCTCACGCAATAGTGGTCGACGATCCGTGTCACAAGTGAAATGGTATCGATCGGCTGGAACCCGATCGCGCAGAAGGCGGATTGCCGGTTTTTTTCAAGGTACGCCACACCACCCCGCGTCGTCGCGGTCACAAGGTAGAGGTCCTCATCATGCCGCTGCCTGAGCATCGCATGGAATTTGATCAGCAATTTCGCTTCACCCAGCGAAGCCGCATGAAGCCAGACGACCCGTTTCCCGCGGAAATCGCGTACCGGCGAAGGAAGTTTTTGCCGCATCTCAAGGTCCCAGCCGCTGCTCCGGCCGACAGCGCGCAGAAAAGGGGCACACGCCACCCGCATGAAATCAAGAAGAATACTGTAACAAAGTATTATCGCGTTCGGAACAAATGTCGCCGGACTCATAGAACAATCGTACCGATGGAGAGACGGTTCTTTCCGTGTTCTTTCGAATCGTAGAGTGCCCGGTCGGCGGCGGCAATCAGACGGTCTTTGCCGACCGCTTCAGTCCCCTGATAGACCGCCAGCCCGATGCTCACCGTGTAGCCGATCTCCCGTTGTGCGAAGGTAAACGGATGCGATGCGATGGCCTTGCGGATGCGGTCGGCGAGCGCCTCCGCCCCGACGAGGTCGGTATCGGGCAGGATCAGGCCGAATTCCTCTCCGCCGTAGCGCGACAGGACATCGCCGGCGCGGATCATTGTCATGATCCTGCGGGTCACATCGACAAGGACTGCGTCGCCCACCTGATGACCGTACGTGTCGTTGACTTTTTTGAAGTTGTCAATATCAAGCAGGACAAGCGTAAACACGCTTTTATGCCGGTTCGCCCGTGCGATCTCCCGATCGAGGGTCTCATGGAAGTGACGATGGTTGGCGATGCCGGTCAGGCTGTCGGTCTTCGCCTGCTGCCGTGCCTGCAGGGCGATATAGCCGTGGTCGACGGCCGATGAAACGATAGAGCTGTAAACATATAAAAACCGGCTCTGGTCGGCCGGCGGCGACGGCTGCTTGACAAACACCGTCAATGCGCCGAGGACTCGATCGGTTACCATCATGGGAACGCTCAGCGGAATGACATCGTCCAGATCAGGCGCCGCGCCCTGCCTCCCCTTGAAGATAACCGGCAGCGGCTCGCCGTCGGTCTGCCGCCGGTTGCCGGTGGAGGCGATCACCTGTTCACGGAAGCGCACAAGCAGGGGTATTACCTGTGCCTCGGCAATCTCTCCCTGCGACGGCATGACAAAAACCTCTTCGACCCCCGGCATGGAAACGCTGATGACCGCAAGTACCGAGCCCATGCGGCGGTTTGCCTCATCGAGCGTAATGCGCATGATCTCCGTTATTTCAAGGGAAAGCATCAGCTTCCGGATGAAATAATAGAGAGAAGTGATATCCTGCACATGCATTTTTACATCAGGAGCAAAGTCGTCGGACTGGCGCATCAGTTCGATGCTGCGGAGGTGAAAAAGCCGCGAAGCGATCGCTTTCTCCACTTGAATCAGAAATTCCGCGATTTGCAGCGGCTTGAGCAGATAGGAATAGACCCCCTGATTGATCGCCAGAGTCACGCTGTCAAGCGTTGCATAACCGGTGATGACGATGACCTCGGTAAATTCATCCTTGCTTTTCGCGTACTCAAGCACCTGAAGCCCTGAAACATCGGGTATTTTAAGGTCGGTAATGACAATGTCGAAATCATACTTATCGATGTATTCAAGCGCCTTTGCTCCCTGAGTACAGGTGATGACCCGGTAAGCTGCAGGCTCGAGTGCATCACGCAGCATCTCACCGATGATCTCTTCATCATCAACTATCAGGATACGGCAATCGGAAGGACGTTTGACGGAGCTCTTTTCCATATTTTCGCGGCGGCCTTGAATCTATACCGCAGGGAGAGACCCGCGGTCGTTCGGCTCCCCGGGGCATTCCCGCCGGCAACAGGCAGGTTGAGGCGATCCCCGGGCATCAATTATTCCAAAATGAGACGCCGCAAGGCGTCGTTCAATTCAGAACTGAATGCCGTATTTTAAAATAGTTCATGAGACCGTTACAATAAAAGCGTAATTCTTATGAATGAATACCCCGATTCACCCGTTTCATACAGGCAATCGCCTGCGTTTCGCATCATTGTGGTAATTTCCCGTTCTTTTTCGGGTTAGTATTTGACTTCATTCAAATCGTGAACCTATTTTTTTACCACAATTAACCGTTGAGGTACTCGCCCGCTGTACCAATGCGCTCTCAACCAGGATCCTTTTCGGCAGGTTTCATGCAGAAAAAAGTCTTTCAATTATTGTCGTTGCCAACCATCATGCTGCTGTTCATCGTCTGTTCGAAATTAGATCAGTATACCGGGGTGGGATCGGAAGTGGTTGAGGAGGCCGACCCGAAGCTGGTGAATTTCGAAAAGAACTTTTTTGCTTATGCAACCGACACGCTGGTTGCGGAGGAATGCTTCAGCCTGCCCGGAACCCCGACACCCCGATTCGGTCACCACTACGGAAAGCTCGCCGCAGGTTCCAAAGACGGCATCGATGTCTATGGATATACTGAATTCATCCTGACGTATGAGTTTGCCGTGAAATTCGACACCGCCGACGTCCTTGACAGTATCGTATTTGTCTACGATACGATCGGTGATACGGCTTTGGCAAGGAACGACGCGATTGCCGACTCTGCCGGATTCGGGCTTTTCCGCTGTTACGGGGAGGATAAATACAACATGCAAGCGGGGGTGGGAGCCGCAGCTGCCGACATCGGCATGCTGAAAGTTATTTCGGCTGACGATCCCCGTTATGCCGGCAGGCTTGTTGATTCGGTTTTATCCGATTCGATTTTCGATCTCTGTCTCGCCTATAACGATTGTTTTTCCGATGCCGAAGGCTCCGGCAATGAAAAAAAGGTATACTGCGATACCACGCTCAACAGGAGTATTTTCATTGCCCTTTTCAATACGGATGACAGCCTTGCCTGGTTCAAATTCGCGCCCGCGATGGTCCTTCATACTCACCATGTCGAGAATGTCAACGATACTGACACGATCATCACGCGAACCGATTCATTACGGGGTATCTCCGGCATCGTGGCCCGGGAGACGGATTACCTCATCTCCTCCCTTGCCCCTCACCCCGTCTCGACGTGGCTGTCGCAACGGACTGCGGTCTTCAAACTCGATCTGGCGTCGCTGTGGGACACAGTTGCATCAACGGGATTCAATGAGATGCTTTCTGCGGCAGTGGTGTTCGACGGCATGAAACTGACAACCGACAACAACGACACGACACCCGCCGTTTTCTATTTCCTCTCCGACGAACTCATCACCGACGGCAATGAACTCGACGACCGGATCGACACGATCAATAAATATTATTCTCCGGTCATCACAGTGAAATCACCCGACAGCGACACGCTCGTTTTGCCTGTCGATTACCACCTTCAGCACTATCTGACAAGCAAACCGCAATTCTTTTATCTTTATCTGCGCATCACGTCGGACGATGTTTACGGAAAACAGGAAATCCTCTGGTACAAACCCCGGTTCAAAGCGGTGCTGACGACCATCAAGTAGAAATCAACACGAATGACCTCCAAACGCATTTTCATCTTCGCAACTATCCTGACGGCGCTCTCCCAACCGGTCTTGTCCCAGTCGGTGTTAGGCCTCCTCTACCCCATGGGAATATCCCTGCGGAGCGCCTCCGGACCGTCGCTCTCGCTTTGCGGCACCGGTGTCGGCATCGGAAACGATTTCTTCGGGCTGACGAATAATCCGGCGAATCTGGGGGTTTCCGGCAGGACGACGTTTTCCTCCGCAGTCTCCGGCGAGCTGCTGACAGTGGACGATGGCACGGCCGGCTCCCGTCACCTCGATTTGAATCTACGGCTTTTTTCCCTCACCATCCCGATAGGCGCCTTCGGCGCGCTCGGTGTCTCCTTTGAACCGTACAGCACCGCGAACATGCGGTTCCGTCTTTTGCAAGAAATAGATATCGACGGCATGTTCGCCGACACCGCCGAGCTGGGGATCATCAGCAGCGGCGGAGCGATCGCCTGGCAGGTGGGGTGGGGATACACCATCCGTAAAGCAATGCGCGTGGGGATCGCCTACCGGCGGTTCAATTTCAACCGGAGCATGACGAAAATTACCCGGATGCGCGGTTCGCTGCACGACCGGTTGCTCGATTCCTCGAAGACCTCTTTTGCAACCAACGGTATCAGGGTGGGGGTTCAAGTGCCCGTGCAGAAACTAACCATCGGCCTGAGCGGCGATTATTTCTTCATCAACAAGGCACGCACCGACAGGGTGATTACCGGCACCCGTGATACGCTTGACCTGACCACAAGCGACCGGTATGATTTCAAGCCGCCTCCATCGCTCGCGGCCGGTCTCTCGTGGCGGTTTAATCCAAGGTGGTTAGCCGCATGCGATATCGGAGCTACCCTGTGGGAGCGGTTCTATTCGGAAATCGAACCACAACAGACGCTCCATGACGCCTGGTATGTCTCCGGCGGCGTACAATTCATCCCGGCGCCCGATCTTCTGACGCCGAAATTGTACGAAATCACGCATTATCGCGCCGGCCTGCGCTGCATGCTGCTTCCGGAGACCGATGGAACCGAAATGGCCGCCACGATTGCCGTCGGTCTCCCGATGCAGTCGAACGGAGCATTGTTCGACATCATTTTCGAATATGCGCAACGACGGGACCGCCGGTTTGAAAGCTACCGGGAAAACATGTTCAGCCTGAAACTCGGGATCAACGGCGCCCGTAAATGGTATCAATCAAGCGACGAAAACTATTAGCGAAGCGGCAACCGGAGTCGTCTCGCGCCCGGCCATGAAAGCATGCTCACGCCGCAACCGGCGCGGGTAATTACATAAAACGTGTTTCCTTCGTACTGGATCGACAATCCGTTGCCGATTTACTCCTGATCGGAGCACATGATGATCGAAGCATCACCTCAGGATGGAACCCGGTACTGCTTCAATGCCGATATTCCCGTGCATTACAGCGACGCCGTACTGGGGGTCATGCTCTGCAATCCGCACCGGCTGTTCGTCTACTGGGAACTTCCGGAACGACTTCCCGACCGCGACCTGCCGTTGCTCCTCCGTCTTTCCGAAGGCGTCCATCAAACAACGGGCGACAGCGGAGCGACCGTTGAAATCGAAGTCCCGGCAGGAGCAAACAGTCACTACATCGAGGTTCCTTTCCCCGGCCTGGCGTATACCATCGAACTGGTTGAAATTGCCTCCGACGGCTCCCGGAAAAGGCTTCTTTCCGCACAACAGCTTGTTCCCGGTACCGTGCCGGCCGGTCAGCCTGAAGTCATTGTCCCCCCGTCGACGGATACATCCGGTAACGATGCCGATGCCGCAGAAAAATCCTCCGGCGCTTCAGAAAGAAAGAATCGCCGGACCGTAAATGGTTTACCCGACATCAATCCACGGCTGCTCAACCGTTCTTCCTGGTCCTTTCCGGGATGAGGACACCGTGACCCTTCCACCCGTCGCCCATTCATCCCCGAAAGGGTACCTTGCGCTCCTGCTGCATGCGCATCTTCCCTTTGTAAGACACCCCGAAGCCGACTACATGATGGAGGAAAACTGGCTCTTCGAGGCGATCACCGAAACGTACCTGCCGCTCCTTTCCCTGCTTGGCAACGGTTTCGATGACGGCATACCCATCCGGTTTACCATCTCCCTTACTCCCACACTCTGTTCCATGCTTGCCGATGATCTGCTCAAGGAGCGCTATCACCGTCATCTATCGAAACTCATCGAACTGGCTGAAAAAGAGGTCGACCGTACCTCGTCAAAAAAAACGTTTCACCGCACTGCACGGATGTACCGGGAGAAGTTTTCCGGTTGCCGTTATCTTTTTGAAACGGTGTATGAGGGAAATCTCCTCAACGGCTTCAGACACTTTCAGGATATCGGCATGCTGGAAATCATCACCAGCGGCGCTACGCATGGGTACCTGCCCACCATGCAGCTCAATCCCAATGCCGTTTATGCACAAATAGCCGTTGCGGTGCAGTCGCATTACTCTTTTTTCAACCGCAACCCGGTTGGTATATGGCTTCCGGAGTGCGGTTACTATCCCGGCCTCGAAAAGCTGCTGGAGAAAACCGGCATCCGCTACTTCTTTACTGAAACGCATGGACTGCTTTTCGCCGATCCGGCGCCGCAGCACGGCGTCTATGCACCGGTATTCTGTAAAGATGCCCCCGTCGTCGCGGCCTTCGGGCGCGACGACGAATCGTCACGGGCTGTCTGGAGTGCCGGGGAGGGGTATCCGGGAGACCCGAACTACCGGGATTTTTACCGCGATATCGGTTTCGACCTCGATATCGATTACATTAAACCCTATATCGACCCGATCGGCATCCGGATCAATACCGGCATAAAATATTACCGTATTACCGGCAGGAACCGTCAGAAAACGGCGTATGACCATGAAGAGGCGCTTCGCGTGGCGGGTGAACATGCCGGCAATTTCATGTTCAACAGGGAAAAGCAGGTGGAGTATCTGGCATCGATCATGGACCGTCCGCCGATCATCGTCGCCCCGTACGATGCGGAACTTTTCGGCCACTGGTGGTACGAAGGACCGGAATGGCTCAATTTTCTCTTCAGAAAAATCGCGTTTGAACAACGAACTCTTTCACTTATAACCCCGTCCGACTACCTTGCACTCCATCCGCAAAACCAGGTGTGCGAACCTTTATTCTCAAGCTGGGGAGAGGGAGGATACTCCGATGTCTGGCTCCACGAAAGCAACAACTGGATCTACCGGCATCTCCACCATATCGAGGATCAAATGATCTCCAGTGCCAAAAACAACCCCTCCGCAGACGGCATTATCCGACGCACCCTCAATCAGATGGCGCGCGAACTGATGCTCGCCGAATCGAGCGATTGGGCCTTTATCATGAAAAGCGGTACCATGGTCGATTATGCCGTAAGGCGCACGAAAGAACATATCGCCAATTTCCTGCGCCTCCACGACGACCTGCAAAAAAACCGCATCGATCCCAACTTTGTTTCCCTCCTCGAATCGCATAATAATATTTTTCCAGAGATGGATTATTCGGTGTATGCGTAAAAATAGCATACCCATTACATTTTCCAGGGAGACGCTCATGTTCGCTCGAAAAATGGCAGCCGCACTCGCAATCACCGCAGCATCACTCGTCCACGCGGAATACGAAACGCTCAATATCTTCGGTTCGATCGGCGCGGGATTCGGGATGGGGGGACGGCGGTATGAGTCGTATGAACAAGGAAACCTTTTGTCAGCTAAAACAAACGTGAAAGACCGCTTTTACAACTACGGCAGCGGGGTTAAGTTCGATGTGGGGTGTCAGTATTTCATGATGGAGGATGTTGCGCTGCAGACGTCGTTCGGCTATTCGGCGGGCTTTACGTTTGAACAGGTAGAGAGCGTCGCCGGGTTGACAACGACCACGACCTTCAAGCGTCACCTGTTCGGGCTCAAGGCACTCGTCGTTCCCCGTTTCGAGGCGCTCGACCTTATCGACCTTTACGCCGGAGTGGGGCTGGGTTTCTTCTGGAATCACCGGCCTTTTAAAATCGTCGCGGAGACCGCGGCAGGATCTCAGGAAGCAACCGGGAAAATAACCTCCAGACCGACCTTCGGTTTTATCGGCCAGCTCGGCGCCGATTACCCCCTCAACGACAAACTGACGCTTTTCGGGGAATTCGCTTTCGAACAGATCCGTTTCAATCTGAGCAAACGCATTGTCAAAGAATCGAATTATGTGCTCCTTGATGAGGACACCGACCATTATGTCAAGGACGATGCCGATCCCCTCGACCCCGAGAAAATCCCCGGCTCCAATTTCCAGATCCGTGTGGGCATCAGGTTGGCCGTAAAAAATTATTGACGGGTATGTTCTTCCGTCAGTCAGCCCGGTCCTCTTCCCCCGGACTTTTTTCCGGGGAGGGAGCGTCATCCCCCCCCCTCCCCACCCCGATCCCCGCCATGCGCATAAGGTAGAGCGCGTTGCGCGTGGTTGAGGGGCCGCTTTTCAGAAGGTAATCGAAGCGCAGGCTTCCCCCCTCGTAAAACTCCTCGAAATGGTAATTCCGGTATGAACCGCCTTCTGCCGCAAGCGTGCAGAGCTCCAGGTCGTGCGTCGAAATGAGCCCGAGGGTATGCGGCCGGGAGAGTTCGGCAAGCAGCGCGACCGCGCCGTCGTGCCGGTCGGCCGAGTTGGTGCCGCGAAAGAGTTCGTCGAGCAGGAAGAGAAGCGGCGCGCCGCCGGCCGCCGCATCAACGATTTTCTTTACCCGCAACAATTCGGCATAGAACGTCGAAGTGTGCGACAGCAGGTCATCGTCGGTGCGCATCGAGGTGTAGATATCAAGTAGCGGACATTCGAGCCGCGCCGCGCAGACCGGCGCCCCGGCGTACGCAAGCGCGAGGTTGCAGCCCACCGTGCGCAGGAACGTGCTCTTGCCCGACATGTTCGATCCGGTGATGATCCCCACGCTTCCCCCGGGAGGACCGAGGTTAAAGTCGTTGACGATACACTGCGCCGCCGGAAGAAGCGGATGCCCGATCCCGCGCGCCGCCACCCCGGTCTCCCCGCCCTCCCGGAATGCGGGAACTACCCAGTCGGTATGGTCGAACCGCAGCAGCGCCAGACTCGACAGCGCTTCGAACTCGCCGATGCAGGCAAGCCATTTACGCACCAAGGTGCCGTGGCGACGCTTCCAATCTTCAAGCCTGATAACGCAGCGGAAGTCCCAGAGAAGAAACGCATTCGCGAAAAACCAGGGCAACGGACTGAAACGGGCTTCCGTTGCTGAAATGATCGCGGCAAGGCGCTTGAGCGCGGATGAAGCGCAGCAGGCCCCCCCTTCCCCGGCGACCTCCCCCTGAAGGGTTTTCAGGGAGACGGCGTCAAAAACCTGTTGCTCAATATGACCGATCATAGCGCCGTAAGCGCCAAGCGCCTTGCCGTACTTGTCAAAGGTGTTGAACAGGCGAAGATTGCGTCTCGTTGAAAGGGCAACAAGCACTATCTGCAGCCCGAGTAACAAAATTGCCGGAAGCAGGTTCTTCGCCCCGAAATACCCGGCCGCGGCGATGGCGCCCATAAAATACGGCAGGAGAAGAATCGCCCGTTTCATCCATTGCCTTCCGAAAAGACCTTCCTCCCCGCTTTCGGCCCAGGCGATCAGATCGTCAGGGTCCCTCCCGACCTCCGGCGCATACCCGCAGCACTCCATCATCTGCCGCCAGGAGAAAAGCTGCGCGAGATGGCCTACCGACTCCTGACGGGCCGTAATGTCCGCCGCCGCTCCGCATCGTTTCTGCAGCAGCTCGGCCAGACGGCGCTTTCCATACCACGTATGTGCGCAGCAGAGGTACTGGAACAGCGAATTTCTGCCGAAGATATCGAGGTCGGAAGTATAGGGATGTTCGTGGTCGACAAATCCGCCCCCCTGCTCTTGAAAAGCGCCCCAGCGGCCTTCGCAGCGGTCTATCCCCTGCCGGTTGATCGCCACCAGGGCCTTCAGTTCATTGAGCCGCGCGAAGAGCCGGGAGTGCCGGGCAGCGAGCAGAATGAAAAGGATGATACCGGTGAGTATAGCGCCTGCTGTCGCCGGGACGGAATGCATTCTGAACGCGACGATTGCTCCGGCTGCCGCCGCGATCACCACGACCAGTCGCAAATTGCTGATGAGATTGACCCGATACCGGACAACGATATGTTGACGGGAATAGGCGGCAAGGGATTCCCGGTAGGAGGATTGAGGGGTGGCAGCGGGGGGTGGTTTCATGAGATTCTAATATTATACAATGACTGCATCCGCCGTCAGGACAATGTGCAGAGGAACAGCAGACCAGCCGAACCGCCTGTCAAGCCCGGAAACGATGTACGCGGACAAGAATATAAGAGAAAAAACAACCTGGATGACGACCTGCTGCTGTTCTTTCTCTTTTGCCCTGGCGCGCCTTTCCAGAAACTGCGGGTCGACTCTCAGGAAATAGAAAAGGACGAACAGCATGGGAGTCACGAGAACGGTGATATAGACATACGCGGACCAATAGTTAAATGTCCCTGCCGGTACAAGAATGAGCAGGCCGAGAAAAACAGGAAGAAACGAAAATCTGACGATTATCTTTCTTACGAGAACCTTCATCCGCTCCTTTGTCATTTTACCTTTTATCGCCATCGATATACCTCCGTGAATATGCGTATGGCCGGTTGAGCGGCGCCGCCAACGGCCAGCTAATGTGAAGATGGGTTTTATTTTAATCTTGTCGCAGTGTTTCAAAACCCTCCTGAAAACCCTGCTATCAGTGAATATTGCTTCTTGATATCTTTGAAAAACGGTCTGTTATAACTCAATTCAATTTTTTTTCCGGGTAATAGAGTAATTCTGTTGCATATCCGTTCTGAAATACTCATGGCTGATGGCTTTTCGGCTGTTTCTTTCTTCCGGCTATAAATAAAATATCGATTTTGAAAACGGCGGAGGGGTATACGGGATTTTCATGTTCATGGTGTTCCTGCCGGGGTTGATGATGGTAGTAATGGATGGAAATAATATAAATCGGTCAGGTGAGGCGGGCAATAATGAATTATTATCAGTCGAATGATTCTCTGCACAGGCCCCGGTTAAAATCGGGATCGGCATCGGGACTGACAGGTGGGGCCGGGCGGCGGAAATCCTAACACTAAACGCTAAAAACCTGAATTATGGCTTTAAATAGCGGAGGGGGAAGTTCATATCAGATGATTTAAACTTCCCCCTCCGCTAAAATGCCATTCCGGTGAGGTAAAACAGAAAGTTACAATTCCTTTTCCTGACCATATTGCCCAGGAAACGGTATTTTTTTTCAACAACCGGTAATCGCAGGTGATAAAAGCAGCCTGCAGCTGTTCCGCATGCGCACTATGGAAAGCGTCACCTGCGCCGGGAGTATGCCTTCATTTCCCCATGCTCTTCAATGCCTTGAGGTAGACATTCCTCAGGCCGGAGCAAACGGCTTCTGTCAATTTTGCCTGTTTCTCCTTCGGTTTCAGTTTCGATTGAAGAATTTCCTGAATACTGCCCATACTTGTTCTTTTCCCTTCAAGTAACGTCACAATCCTTTTTCCATACAGACTATGATTTCATCCCCTATTCGTTGGCAATCCTCCTGAACCGTTCCCGCATCCCGCTCGACGGGTGCACGAGCCCCTTTTTGTCAATAAACAGGGTATGGATATCTTCGAACGAATCACACAGCTCCATTCCCTTCTCAATCCCCAGGATGAATGCCGCCGTCGCCAGCGCGTCGGCGAGGCTGGACGAGGCGGCCATGACGGTGACCCCGCAAACACCGGTATCGGCAGGCCGGCCTGTCCGCGGATCGATAATGTGATGGAACCGCTGCAGGTTTCCGTCCGCCCCTGAATATTCGAAAAATCGTTCATAGTCGCCCGAAGTGACGATGGAACAGTTTTCCGCTTCAATATAGCCAAACAGTTCATTGCGGGGAAGCCGGGGATCTTGTATGCCGATTCTCCACTGCGCCCCATCCGGCCGGGTACTCATCACCAGGACGTTACCGCCGATAGTGATGACTGCGTGACGTATCCCGGCAGACTCATAGATTACGCGCGTTCTGTCGGCCGCATATCCCTTGCCGATAGCGCCCAGATCGATGCCCTGGCCCGCACGAGGAAGGAAAACCTTCCTATCAGTCCCGATCCGCAGGTCGGCGATATCGACAAGGTTGCACATTTTTTCGATTTGTTCTACAGGGGGAGATTTTTTCGCCCGTGCGGCATCGCGCCAGAGGCGGATCACCGGATCCGCGGTGATATCGAAGGTTCCGTGCGAACGGATGCCCAGAATCCGGGCCATCGACAGAATTTCAAAAGTATCGTCATCGACCGATACCGGCACGGTTCCGGCTGCATTACGGATTGCATCAACAATATTTCCCGGTCGAAAGGGGCTCCACAGCGCATCGAGGCGGCGCAGCTCCTGGTTGACCGCCTCCGCGGTTGCTTCCCCGCTGATGCCGTACACCTCCTGGCAGGCGACCGTGCCCATCACGGCGGTGCGATTGACAGAGGGTGTTGAACTCAGGCCCCGCGCACGCACCCGTAGCGGCATTACTGCCTTGCACCTCCGGTCAACGCATTCTCAACAGCCTTCTGCACCGCTTTAGTGTCGACGGTGGCGCCGGATACCACATCGATTCTGACCGACTGCTTTTTAATGATCGCATCAATGGCCCCGTTGACGACTTTCTGCCATCCCGGCTTGATTTTGACGGTCGGTTTCAGAGCAATGATTTTATGGTCCTTCACCGTCACCTCGAACTCATAGTTCCAGCGCACCTTGTGAAACTTTCCCCGATAGACGCCGTCCGCCACCTTCGAAAGATCGACATCGTTGACAACCATTTTCTTTATATCACTGAGACCCATCGAGGCGAGAAAAAAGCATATACCGCACAGTGCGCCAATCCCGATGATTATGTAAAGCGCAATTTTCATGATACCCTCCTTTGGAAATGGTGAATACGTCAGAGATCACTTTTGCCTTCAGGGTTTTCCATCGCACGGTGTCTGAGAAGCCCCGGAGCAACAGAGCGGCTCTTCTCCGAACAACCCTTTTAAAAATATAAATGAGGTCATGGCTGTTAACCACTTATGGTTTAAAAAAATAAGGGAGTTTTGATTTCTCAAAACTCCCTCGACATGGCTGGTCAGGAGGGACTTGAACCCCCGACAAGGTGGTTAACAGCCACACGGGCTTTTCTCTAACCTGTTGATAATTAACCAGAAGCAGCCTTCGTGTCCCCGGAAGTGTACCCACAGTGTACACTTTTTGAAAATTTGATCAGATTGAACGATGATTTTCCACCCCGGTGATAGTAGGTTCTGAGCATATCGGTCTTCCACCCGGCAACCTCCTGTACTATACGTGCAGGGGTGCCGTTATCCAGTAGAGCGGTTGCTGCGATATGCCGTGTATCGTGAAACCTTAAGTCCTCAATACCGGCAATCCGCAGGCTTGTTTTCCAAGCCTTTTTGAAATCGCCCAGTGTAACATAGTTCCCCGTATTTTGATCATACCGGTAAAAAAGGTACTCACTTTGTGCGGGTAAATTCCTGAAATATTCAACCATGTCAGGTGGAACCGGTTTCCAGCACCCGGCATCGTTTTTAGTGGTACCGTTTTTCACCCGTATTGCATTATTGATCAGATCAAGGTCAGCCCTTCTCATGTTTACCAATTCTGACCGCCTGCAGGGTACCTGAAGCGCGAATTGTACAATCGCTTTCAGGTGCGGTGCATGCTGGTTGATAACTTCGAAAAGATTTTCAATCTGATCTTTTGTCAACATAACGTCTCTGGGTGTCTCTTTCCGTTTCTGGAAACGGACCTTGGTAATAGGGTTCTTTTCGATTATTTCAAGGTCCACCGCCAAGGTAAAAACAGCTCGTGCAATTTCAATTATCCGGTTTATGAAAGCATCGGCAAGTATTTTACCGGTAGTTTTGGATGGATACTTTCTCATTATTTTAATTAAAGCCTCGAATTTATCCCCAATATGTTCCAGCGCAATATTGCCAAGCTCTTTTTTCAATCGTTCATATTTGTTGCGGTGCGAACTGCTCATTTTACCCTTCTTTTCAAGGTATAAATCGAGCATCTCGCCAAAGGTTCTTATTGGATGCAGCGGCAATGTCAAAGAACCGGTTTGACTCTCGGCCTGTTTTAATTCTGTCCTGAGTGCAATATAGCGCTCTTCAGCCTCGGCTTTGGTACCTTTGAAGGTTTCACGTTTTCGAAGACGTTTACCGTCTTGACGAACCCGTACATCAAGAGCCCAAAGGTTCCGGCCCTTCGGCCTTATATTAAAACCCATACCAGTACTCCTTATCGGAAAGGAGCACCACATAGACACAGTATAAATATACCATATTTACTATTGATATTAGGCGCGAATAGTCCGAAAGTCTTTTTGCGTCAACAAAAACTGTCCGCCCTTGAGCATTGACTTTTCAACTTCGGCCCGGTTGTACCGCCACACTCTGCCGACCTTGATCTGGCCGGGTATTCGCCGGGCTTGTGTCTGGGATTGGATGAATTTCTGAGAAACGTTCAACAGTAATGCCAGCTCTCTTGCCGTTAAATATTCAGTTGTTAAATTTTGATTATTCATAATATTTCTTTCCCGTTTGCTGTTGTTGTTGCTGTTGGGGTATTATATACCCCTAACAGCACAACAATTACCAGCAGTAACTACCCCGATCGTTATTCTTCTGCCGCTTCGTCATTTTTGGTATTCAGATACAGGCCTTTTCTTGCCCCGTATGGTGTATTTATGACACCTTTTTCCTTGAGCGATTTTATCGCAAGACGAACTTGACTTTGTGTCAACTTTCCTTCCATCACGTTAATGATACCTTGTTGTGTAGCTCCTGCATTTTCGGCCAGATATTCTTTTATTTTTTTTGAAGCAACCAGTTTTCCGACATCATTGAAACAATCGACCTTTTCGGTAATGAATTCATAATTCAACCCTGACCACCGCATTACAAAGGGAGGGATAGTTTGACTGTATGACGATTTACAGTGGTTTACTCTGACACCCTGCAGATTATCACTTAACTTTTTGCTCCGCCGGTTATCTTTACCAAAAAACAGAAACTCCATGCCGAATCGGCAGTTAGCATGAAAACTACTCGCACCTCTCGGCCCGGCACCTGCTTTTCCCATGTGGTGTATCAATAAAAAGGTACAATCGGTTTCTTTTGCCAGCTTTTCGTAACGACTGATTTCAAAGGCTGTTTCTTCATTACTGTTTTCGCGTAGGAATGAAACACGGGATTTTGTGTCAATAATTACCAGATCGGGCAAATACTTTTCAACCGTTACACCAAAGTCAAAAAAGCCTTGTGCATTCTGAGGAGTATTTTCACCTTTTCCCAATTCAAAAAACGATACCCCCTCTCCCTGCAAATCGTAATAATAGGCATCTTTCAATCGTTCAAATATCTGGTTAAATGTCAACCCATATTCCGGATGAATACGTTCAACGATTGATCTTACCCGTTTATGCACCTCCCACTGTGGATCTTCAGCGGAAACATAAATGCTTCTGAATCGCTTCCCGATTTCAACATTCGGGAAAATCCTTCCTTTGCCGATATCACCAAGTGCACCACGAATAATAATTTCTAAAACTGTAAGGCTTTTTCGTGTTCCCGGATCACCTGCGATATAGCCGACTATCCCTTTCGGTAAAAAGCCCTCAATCACCCATTCCATTTCTTCCGGTTCTGCTTTAAATTCTTTAAATTGCTGTAGAACTTTTGGTGTGGCTTCTACTTCCTGAGTGGTTATCTCCCCATTAATGACTTTCTTCAATGGTATTCCACCACTTAACACCCTCTTTACCTTCAATGCTCGCTTCTTATTTTTCACCATTTTATTTTCCTCTGTTTTTTAGCCATATTTCGAATTTCTTCAATAGTCATATTCTTTACCTGTTGAATTGATAGCGGTATCTTGTAAAGGTTAGACTTGGTATTCAGAGAATTCGGTACTCTGATCAGACTGGTCACTTTATAGATATTCTCGTCAATCGAGGGACATTCATTCTTCCAGTGCATCACTACTTTTTTGATTCTTTGCGGCACATCGATGGATGGTTTGATTTCTTTAATCCATGGTGCTGCAACATAAAGATGAAAACCTTTATTCCCACTGAAAAAAAGAACGAATTCATTTTCCTTAAGCTGGTACACTTCTTTCATTTTACTGATCAGATGCAGAAGGTCCTTTCGTGCATGTTCTATTTCTTCATGGTCGAAATCAAATACAAGCGAAAGCAATTTCACCTCGCTTTTATACCTTGCAACACTTCCCCGGTTTTTCAATTTGTATTTGAGTAGTGCAGACGAATGATTGAAAACAGATGCGTGTACCTCTGCATCATTAATTATTCCAAAGCAGTCCATTTCCGAAAAATCATCAATCCGGAATACTACCCCACTTTTCCGTCGCTTCAACCCTCCGCAAACAACCTCAACATAATTCCATTTTTTACCGGGTTCAATTTTCCTTGTCGTTTTCTCGGGTACTGGTCTAATAAAAGATTTAATATCACGTATATACCGTTTCCGGATATATTCAGCTGCATCATAGCGATTAAGTACATGCAACGCCATAATGAATTTGTAAATATCAAATCCTTCCCCTGTTGAAAAATCATACGACAATCCACTATCAACATTAAACGAAAATGACGGGTTACAATCTTTATGGAATGGTGAAAAAGCAAGTCCTTCACTCCCATTAAACCATTTGATGTTTGGTTCTCCTATTTCTCCGAAATACAGGGCTTTTAAATCAATATTTGACATTTCCAATCGCCTCCTGTATTCGTCTTAATATTTCATTCCCCTTTTCTTCGCTGTCAGTAATAACCTTATACTCCACCTCCGACCCTGCCAAGGGTGACCAATCCGTTTTCTCGATATCAGCTATTCCACCGTACCATGTTAACGGTAAGCAACAATCGCCAACCCCTTTATTTACTGCTACACAAAGTTCTTCCGATTCAACAACAGCCACCGGTCCCCTCCAGTCCTTTAGGTATTGAACCCCAAAGAGGGGAACAGATGCAGGAAATTCAATGCACTGCCAGCTTTCACGGCCGGTTATTATATGTTTGCAATAGGTAAATGGTAGTGAGATTATTTCATTGTTGGAGCGGTACCACTTGCCGACTCTAGCGAAAGTATTTCCATCAATGGTAAAGTAAGTGAATTCCGCATCTGGGCCTCTGCCCATTTTATGAATTTCCGGGCCGATTACCCTGCTTCGAATATTTGGTGGTACGGGTACAATCGGTTCCCAATATTTCTCGCTCACATCTTGAATAGGACGTGAGTACAACCAGTTTATTAAATGTATTGCTTCATGTTGTGAGCAACTTCTTGTTCTCTCGATTAAATCAACAATATATCCGCTTTCATTCGTTGCCCGATCCTGCCAACAGTAAGTATCTTTATTCAAGACTACTGTTTTTTCAAAACTGCCTTTCCAGAACGCTGGAAATACAACCTCTTTTGTATCTGACTGGTAGGGGATACCTTCTCCATCACAAAGGGCTTCTAAATCGAATTCTTTCATCTTTTCAGCCATATCGCCATCTCCTTTTCAGTTTTAAATGAAAAAAGCACTAAGGGGATTACCCTTAATGCTTTAAAAACTAACAGGAGATTTATTTCTATTGGATACCTGAAAAGTTACCTAAAAGTTACCCTTGTTTTAGGGCTTTTTTATAATGCTCTTCTAATGATTCAGCAGTATATTTTTCAAATTTTGGTTCCCAATCTTTTGCGTTACAAGCATATTTCAACATTCTTGCAGCCAATTGATTATATGGAAATGATGCTTTATTATTAATACCTAAATTGAGCGATTCTTTTTGATGTCGATGCATAAGATGCCGAGGAAAGACGACATGCGAAAAGCGCAGGAATACCCGGGGAGG
>JAFGIW010000218.1 GCA_016929415.1 Chitinispirillaceae bacterium
ATTTTCGCAGTGGCGTATTTACCGGCATCTGCAGCAGCAGCGCAAAGAAGTCTGCAAAGCAGCGTTTTAATCGCTCAATTTAGGTAAAAGATAAGAGAAATCACGATCGATCGAAGAAACCCGGGTTCTACGGCAGGCAGGGAGCGTGAGCGTGATCCGGGGTAAAAGGAGGATGTAATGACGTTCCTTTGGACGATCATGCCCGTTGTTCAGATAGTACTGGCGATTCATGCGTACAAACGCGGAAACACTCTATGGATCTGGGTGATTCTTTTCTTCCCGGGAGTGGGGGCGATCATCTATTTCTTCGCCGAATTTCTTCCATCACTCGGGCACGATACCGTTCTGCAGTCGGTGTCGATGAGTTGTATTGTATTTAACTCTCCAACTCTCCAACCCCACCTCACCTCCTCGACACTCTCATCATGATCCGCAGCACGTACCAGAACATGAGCATGACCGATGCGAAAAGCTGCAGCGATGCGCCGACATAGTCGTCGGTACTGTAATCGCGCACGATCTTCGAGGTATCGTACAGGATCGATCCCGCGGCAAGCAGCACCATGCCCCCTGAGAAGGCGAGCCCGAGATTGAAGCCGAAAATAACTCCCGCGACGATCAGCCCCAGGGCGATAACGCCTCCGACGGTGAGGATCCCGCCGAGGAAGGAGAAATCTTTACGGGTAGTAATGGCGACGGCGGAGAGTCCGGTAAAGAGCGCCGCGGTGATGAGCGCCGCCGAAGGGAGAACCTTGGGCGACGAGAAATAAACGGCGATATAGAGCAGTGGAATGAAGATCAATGCCTCCGCGACGACGTATACCCCAAGCCCGGCATACTGCATCGAGCGGGTCTTCGCTCCGGCGATCATCGTCCGGGCGAGCCATCCCGCGGCCATGAACCCTCCGAGAATCATCAGCCACGAATAGCGCGACGTGGAAACAAACTGCATCATCGCCTTGGCAAATGAAGATGGGAGCAGGACATACTCCAATCCCACAAACAATCCGACCGCTCCGGCAAGGTGGGCATACGTTCTTCGGATGAAAAGCGCGCGCTCCGCCGGAAGCGCAACGGCGACGGGTAAAGAGCGGACCTGTTCGACCGTGGCGGTCATATGGAACCTCCTTGGAAAAGGTGAGGATATCGGCGGATCCGGGAGCGATTCGCCCCCCGGCGGACGGCCTCAGGCCTCACGACGAAAACGCCATCCGCACGATATACTGTTTCAATTGCTTTACTTTGTGGACGATCCGGTTGTCGATGCTGAAACGCATCGACCCGACGATCATGACGACGCTCACCCCGAGTGCGCAGACGGTAAGCCGCAGCGATACCAGCCGCAACTTCCGGTTCCTCCTCAAGGGTTCGGCGATCACGCCGATCGTCTCTTTCACGCGCAGGAATATGATCATCGCGGCCGCGATGATGACGATCTCGATCAGAAACGTCCAGTGATGGGTATAGTTGTGCACCCACCAGATATGCACGTCAGCCACTTTGAATACATTAACCCCGGTACGGACAAACGGGTAGAGCCAGTAGATCTTCCCGGTAATGGTGTCGAAGACCAGGTGAAGCATGACGCTGGCACAGAACGTCGTAGCGACCGCGACAAAACGGCGGTCTTTCCGCATTCGCCCGATTGCGAAGAGTATCAGCCATACCGAAAGCCAGAACATCGGCAGGTGGGTCAGGTAGGAGTGGTGCGACGTATGGTCGGAATCAATGAAAATATGGTAAATGAAATCGAAGTCGGGAAAAATGCCGCCGAGAATTCCGGCACACATCAGAATCTGATAGAAACGGTTCGTCCGCTGCGGCAGAACGATGTCCTTGAACAGTGTCCGCGACAGAAGTCGGGTCAGCAGGTAGCCGGCGGGGGCGTGGGCAATGAGCATACGGTTCCTCGAGTTGGCAATAGAGCGTGAACATCAGGATCGGATTTCGTTCGGACCTCCGTATTATTGTACAATGCCGGAAGCCGATAAAAAAGCCCCCGCCCGAACAGCGGAGGCTTCATATACATTACTCTACAGAATTCCGAATCTCCAATCAATGAACGAGCCGGGCAAGTATCGGAGCGATAATCAGCGATACGACGCTCAGCAGCTTGATAAGAATATTAATTGACGGACCGGCAGTGTCTTTGAAGGGATCACCGACCGTATCACCGATGACCGCTGCTTTGTGCGCATCGGAACCTTTGCCACCGAAAGCGCCGCCTTCGATATGTTTCTTGGCATTGTCCCATGAACCGCCGGCATTGGCCATGAAGAGCGCCATCATGACGCCCGACGCGACTGCTCCTGCAAGCAAACCGCCCAGCATTTCCGTGCCGCCGAACGGCATGAAACCGATGACGATCGGGAGTGAAACGGTCATCAAACCGGGAACGATCATCTGTTTGATCGCCGCAGCGGTTGCAATATCGACGCATTTTGCATATTCCGCTTTTCCGGTACCCTGCAAGAGTCCTGGAATTTCGCGGAATTGGCGCCGTACCTCTTCTATCATGGCAAAGGCGGCTTTTCCTACTGCCGACATGGCATACGAAGAGAAAAGGAAGGGATACATCGCGCCGATGAGCAGACCAACCGTTGCATTCGGTTTGGTGATATCGATACCGGAAAGGCCGACGGTTTCACGGTAGGCCGCAAAAAGCGCAAGCGCCGTAAGTGCGGCCGAACCGATGGCGAAACCTTTACCGATAGCAGCGGTGGTATTTCCGACCGCATCGAGTTTGTCGGTCCGTTTACGAACCTCTTTGTCGAGTCCGGCCATTTCGGCGAGTCCGCCCGCATTGTCGGCAATCGGACCGTACGCGTCGACGGCAAGCTGAATTCCGGTGGTCGCGAGCATGCCGACCGCCGCAAGTGCAACGCCATACATACCGGCGAGATGAAAAGCAAGTAAAATGGCTGCCGCGAGGCACAGCGTCGGAAGTGCGGTAGACAGCATTCCGTTACCCAGACCGGCAATAATGTTGGTCGCCGCGCCGGTGGTTGATGCCTGAGCAATTTTACGACATGGACCTTTCCCCTCGGCGGTATAATATTCGGCAAGCATTCCAATGGCCACTCCGGCAAGCAAACCGGCGATGGTCGCCCAGAAAATCCCGGTTGCGGTGTAGCTTACGCCGCCCAGCACGCCTTCGAAACTCGGAGGGGCAAAGCGCTGAATAACGAAATACGAGGCGATCGCCATGACGATTGCTGTCCCGAAGGTCCCCGCATTCAATGCGGCCTGAGGATTACCCCCTTCTTTCGTACGGACGAAGAAAGTTCCCACAATCGATAGAATAATCCCGAGCCCCGCCAGAATAAGCGGCAGCGTGACAAGACTCATATGTCCGGCTGCAGCACCGAGCACCATCGATGCAATGATCGATCCGACATACGATTCGAAGAGATCGGCACCCATACCGGCGACATCACCTACATTGTCGCCGACGTTGTCGGCAATAGTGGCCGGATTGCGCGGATCGTCTTCCGGTATTCCTGCTTCAACCTTGCCGACAAGGTCCGCACCCACGTCGGCACCCTTTGTATAGATACCGCCGCCGACGCGTGCGAAAAGAGCGATCGAACTGGCGCCCAGCGAAAAACCGGTAACGATCGGCAAAATGGTGTTCTTCACTACCGCCGGATCGGTTGCATTCGGCAGCACTTTGGTGAGAACGACAAAGCAGAGCGCCAGACCGAGCAGCCCCAGACCGACAACGCACATCCCCATCACCGACCCGCCGGCGAACGCGACGGCGAGCGCCTGGGGCAATCCCTTACGAGCTGCATTGGTAGTGCGCATGTTTGACGCGGTCGCGACCCGCATGCCGAAAAAACCGGCGAGCGCGCTGCAGAAGGCGCCGAAAATAAATGCGGCGGCAACCCACCGTACCATACCGACATTTATAAAAGCAAGCAACGCCGCAACACAGATGACAAAAACCGCAAGTATTTTGTATTCACGCCCCAGGAAGGCCATCGCACCCTCACGGACAGCTTTCCCGATCTCCTTCATCTTGTCGGTGCCCGGATCCTGTTTATTGATCCACGATGTTTTCCAAAAAGCAAATATAAGCGCGATCACACCCGTGCCGATCGCCCCGTACAGGTACGTTAGATTCATACACCCTCCTGATGTTGTAAGGAAATAATTGATTCAGCCGGATGGTTGAAAAATGTCGTATTGCCGAAGTTACAACTCACACTGTTTCCTGTGAGGATTCAAGAATCCGCATCATATAAAAAAGAGATATAAAATAATTGTTTTATTACGTTGAAACAATGTTTCTCGCTGCTTGAAGGATGATAAGGAAGAACGGTATAATGGAGAAAAAGGAGCAGGTTATGAACCGTGATCTTATCGTTACCTACGCGCTCAATTTCGCCTATACCCTCTTGCGGGCGGTGATGTATGCGGCCGGCTGTTTTCTCGCCTGGCGGGCATTCGACTGGATGGACAAGGTGGATATCCGCAAGGAGATCACCGAACACCGGAACTGGGGATATGCGGCCATGATCTCCGCGCTCTTTATCGGTCTGGCGTATGTCATCGGGCAGATATGAACGTTCCGGCTGCAACCGCGACGCTGCTCATGATGCTGCTGCCGGCGGTTTCCTGCAATAAACCGTCGAACGCGCGGAAACCGGCGGAAACCGGGATGGTCACGGCGGATACGGTCGGAACACCAGGTGACTCCACCGGGCAACCGGCAGCAAAAATAACTTCAAAAGCCCCGCGCCCGGCCGAAAAGAATAAAAAAAAGGGACGCATCCTTCAATCCGCCCTCGACAACAAACGGTTCGATCCGCAGAAGTGGCTCGACGACGACCGATTCTTCCCTCCCCCCGGACCTCCCGGCAAAATCTCATGCTACGACCCCCTGATAAAAAAGATGGCCCGCCGGTACGGTTTCGACTGGAGGCTCATCTCCGCGCAGATTTACGCGGAGAGCCGCTTCGACTCCGCCGCGCAAAGCCGCTGCGGCGCGCTCGGGCTCATGCAGCTCATGCCGAAAACGGCGCGGCACCTCGGCGCCGATCCGGTGCGGCTCGATATACCCGAAGTCAACATCGCCGCCGGCTGCCTTTACAACAGAAAAATGGTTACACTCTGGAAACGGGAGGTCGATCACCGCGAGGAGCGGCTCGCCTTTGCGCTGGCGAGTTACAACGCCGGACGGAGGCGGGTGCTGAAGTCGTTTTCCCCCGCCGATTCGCTTACCGAATGGGAATCCGTCCATCCCCTGCTGCCCGGAGAGACCCAGGACTACGTCCACCGCATCGCACTCAAGCACGATTTCTACCGCCGGCATGCGCTGCCGTGAAGGCGGGCCGCGGCGCGACCTGTTTCCGCTGCAGCGGCTTCGCGCAGGCGGGTTGTATCGCTGTTCCGGCCGGAAAACTTTCTCCCTACCACGTCTCTTTCGACATATCGATCCGCTTGCGGGATGGGGGCTGTTTCTCTTCGCTTTTCTTCGTCTTCGGTGTCGGTGCGGGCTGCTTAACTTTTGCAGTCTTGCCGGGTTGCTTTATCAGCTGTTCCTGTGCCGGTTCGGGCTGATCGGTTTTCTTTTCGCTCCCGGCGACTTTTTCAGCCGGAGCGACCGGAGCGGCCGCGGTATCCGGACCGGTCTTCTTCTCCGCTGCGACTGCGGACGCAGCAGGAACCGGTTTCCCGACAGGTGGTTGCTTTCCCTCGACTTTCACTTTCGCAGGGGGGTTCGGCGCGGGCTTTGTCTGCTCTTTCGCCGCGACTTCAGGCGGCGCGACCGTTGTTTCCATGAATTCAGGTCTCTCCGCCTTCCGCAGCGTGCTGTCGTTCTTTGGCGGGGGAGCTACTTTCTGCAGCGCCGCTCTCTTCGGTTGGGGAACCGGTTTCGGTTCCTCCCGGGGCTCATAGGTTTCCCCGCTGCCGATTTTCTTCTCCGGTATTGACACAGGAGCGAACTGGGCCGCGGTCACCGGTGTCACGGCGACGCCGGTCTCCTTTTCAAGCTTCTGGAGCACCTCAGCCGCGGCAAACGCGATATCGTCATTGGGGTCGTTGGATAACTGCTGCATCAGGTAGACAGCGCGGGTCTCCTTCATTTTCCCGAGGGCAATGAGGCATTCGATGGTCATCTCGGGGCCGGGCGACTGTCCGAGGACCTCGATGATCACGTCGGCCGCGGCCTGTGTCCCAATCTCGCCCAGCGCGGTGATCGCAAGCGTCCGTTTTCTGATTTCCCTCACCGGATCGTTTATTATTTCGTAAAGCGACGACAGCATACGGTCACGGTTGGCGGTCAGTTCCGCCATTGCCTTGTTCACTGCCTCGGGTTCGAACGGCTCCGCGTCATACAGGTTGTTGAGCACGGCAAGGCGGTCGACGGCAAGCGCCATGAGACGGCCCTCATCGGTGAGCGAGCTGTCGGTAATGCGTGCAACCGACCTGTCCAGGTTTTCGAGCCTCGTCAAACTGCCGCGCAGCATCCGTTTGAGGCTGTCAACCTCGCCGCGCAGCGCCTCGATCGATGTGGAATGTTCATGGAGGCTGCTTTCCAGTCCGGTCAACCCGTCGGTCTTCCCTATCCTGATTCCTCCCCTGAAACGCACGCCGAACCATACTCCCGGCCGCACGAAACGGGAATCGCTTGATTTGTAAAACCGGCTGTTCGGCGGGACATCGTCATTGATGAACATCCCCGCGATATCGATAACCCCCGTTGAAATCTCAATACGCCGCTTCCAGAACCGCCATGCGGCAAAAAGCGACGGATGAACAAGCCGATCGCGGCGATGCACCTCGGCCGTTACGTACAGGCCCGATCCGAAATACTTTTCGATGACGCCAAAAGGGTTGAACTGCTCCCGTTTATTGCGGGGGATCGATTGAATGCCGATATGGAAACGCAGCCGGGCGGCCTCGACGCTCTTGCCGAATACGCAATACACTTCGTTGGCGAGCTCGTCCGCCTTCCGGTCGAAGAACCATGCTTCACGGTGCGAGAAAATGTTCCGCACCCCCAGCGCCAGCGAGGGCATCCAGGGTTTGGTTTCACCGAGAATCCGCGCTTTAAGGCCGAGAGTAAATCCCCCCGTATATCCGGTCTCGATATTGATCCACTCGATGACGCCGAAATTGACAAGCCCGACAGGTTTGACGGTTGCGCCGTCGGTAATGTCGCTGAAATAGTATCCCTGTGCATCGAGGACGAATGTCCCGCCTTCAAGCAGGTCGGCGTCGGGAACTAGCCGGACCGCACTCCATCGGGTAAGCGCATTGCACGGGGCGTACGACATCAGGAGGGCTGCTCCCGTGCCGACGATCAGACGCAGGAATCGTGATATCGCGACCGGTTGTTTGCTGCTTGTGCGCATAAGGTGTTCATAATCCTTTTGGCCTCCACGGAGAGGACCTAGTCAATTATGACACCTTGACACTCAAAAGGCCATAAAAAACAGTTGTATTGAAAATATGGCCGCCGAATGCAACCAAACATGCGGTTTTCGCAGCCGGCCGCAATAGAAAATAAATTTTTGAGGTCCCTTTAATTCTGTCGGTGGCTGATAGGCTATAGGTTCCCGTTGACCTGCTCGTCCAGTTCGTCGTCCGGTACATCGGCGACGGCGGGAATCGCCTGGACCGATCCATCGGCGGGTGTACCCTGCTCGACGGCGGTTTCCATAGGCATCTTCTGTAAAGAAGCAGCGGTATCTTCCGTCGTTTCCTGATTCAGTTCCTGATTCGGCTCTGCAATCTCGCCGGGAACAACGGGCGGCGCCGGCAGGCGATCCCTGATCTCCTTGAGCAGTCGAATGATGATATCGTTCTGTTTTGCCAGCCGGTCTCCTGCCCCATGATTGTCCCGTTTGAACTGATTGGGCTTGCGACGCTGGTTATGCGGGTTACCGTAATTCGAATTTCCATAACTGCCATGGTTGCCGTGCATGCTCTGATTTCCATTATAATTATAATTGGTACTGGGGCTGTACACCTGGTTTTTGGGCGGGATTGGTTTGCGATTGGAGGAATAATGCACATTCCGTAACGATTCATCGCTGTTCATGAAGGGACTCCTTTCTTCACGACGAAAGATTTAAACTACTGGAAGAGAATAAGGCACCCTTTGTCGGAAAATGCCATGGAACTTATTTATTGGGATTTTACAATTATAATATATCGGTCACGAATCGACAACTTCGTACTGTTGCCCGGCTCAACGGATGTATCAGCATATGTGGTATGATACGATGCGCTCTCCCAGTCCGGGAAGACCGTGTCAAATAAAATATATTCCTGCACCGCCGGAGAAAAGGGATTTGTGAGAAGGGGATTCCTTTTTTTGCCGGGCCTTTATCAAACCCCTGCAGCCTGCCGGCTTCAGCCATCCTATCGGAAAAAATCCACGAACTCCTCATGACCGCTCATACTGCCGTCAGTGCATCACCGTCATCTTCTCCGCCGCCCGGAACGCCCCTGCACTTAGGTCAATCACATAGTTCCCGGCGCTGATCGGCCTCCCGCCGGCCGCCCTGCCGTCCCAGAGAATGGCATTCGATCCGGCCGGACTGCTCAGCTCACGCACCAGGCTTCCCCGCATATCGAAGATGCGGGTGCGAAGGGGTTCCCTGTTTCCCTTTGGCAGGAAAAACCGTATGACCGATTGCCGAAGCGATGCATGGGTAAGGATGAATGAGAAGGTGTCGGAAGGCCGCACCGGATTGACCTTCTCCGTGGTGATGCCGGTGGGATCCAGCACGACCCACTCCGGGTCGGTTTCCTTATACCCAAAGCCGGTGATGAACTGCGCGACCTCCTCCTCGACATGGTTCCACTTCTTGAGCACATCCACCACCTGCCTGACTTTCTTGACGCAGCAATAATCCACGGCCCCGGCGAAGGTGCCCATGATGATGCGCGCCGGCATGCAGTCGATTCTTCCCGAGCTCCATTCCTCCGGTCCTCCCGCGCTGGCATAGAGGCTGTCGACGATGCAGAGCTGCTGTCTGACGGGATTTCCGCCGATAATCGGGGCGATCTTGTTGATAGTGACAAGCGCCTCGATCGAATGGAGATTTTCAGCCGTGCCCGAGGATTTAAGAAAGGTGCCGAAATGGTTTTTAAGGCACAGCGTCACCCTCCCGACATGGAAATTGCTGTCGTGGCCCTTGTTCGCAGCAATGTTCACCAGAATATCGATGGCGCCCGACACCAGATCCTTCGGCCCGAACGAACCGGTCACCCCCGGTATGGTGACCGCCTCCATCCCGCCCATTCCTTCCATTTTCCGGCTGATCACCGCCTGGAGCGCTTTATCTCCCGTCAAACTCGCGCAGACTTCGTATTTGGGCAGTTTCGTGGTGCCGGTCGCGTTTCCGTGGCCGTCGTAAAGGACGATATTCGCCGGCTGCACGCCCAGTCCCACGAGCACGTCGATGATCTTTTTTATGACCGCTATACGCGGCAGGTTTTTTTCTTCAACGGCATTGACCTTGAATGCCACTCTGGTTTCATTCCACGCTTTACCCGACCTGAATATGGTCTTCCATGCCTCTTCCGCGGTTGTTTTCTGAGCGAGCTGCATCGCCATTTTATCCATATTCGCGGCGACCTTCTCCGAATCGACGGCTTCATTTAATTCGAGGATATCTTCACTGCTGAATATTTTGCACATCTCCGGATCATGGCAGCAGACTACCCGAAGATTGCTGATGGCGGGATTGATCGCCATGCCGTCGGTCCAGACGACGTCGTCCTGCTTCGTTGAGGCGATGATTGATGAAACTCCCGGACCTGCAAGCGAGATGCCGGCCGCGCCGGCTGCGGCGGATTTGATGAATGACCTGCGATTGATCGACATAGCTCACCCCCCTAAGCAGTCTCGATTGCTGTACGACAGGCTTCCAGCAACTACTTCTCTTAGTTCACCTGAAGATGCATCCTCAAAATATAATCTGACACGCTATAATTAATATATATAAAGGTGCCTACAAAATCACCATCAACCGCTCCGACGTCCGGATCTTCCCGGCCGTGACGGTGACGATGAAGTTTCCCGCAGTCACCCTGCTCCCATTATTCGCTTTCCCATCCCATAGTAGTGCGGCTGAGCCGGACTGTCGACTGATTTCGCGCACCAGGCTTCCGTGCATATCGAAGATCTGTGCGCGAACCGGTTCATAATGTCCTGCGGGCAGCGAAAACCGGATCGTCGACTGCCGGAACGATGGATGAGAAAGAGTGAATGAGACGGTGTCGCAGAGGCCGGCGGGATTCACCTTTTCCGTGGTGATTCCCACAGGGGTCAGTTCGTCCCACACCACATCAGCCTCCTTGAAGCCGAAGTCGGTGACGTACCTGGCGATGGTGCCGGCGTCATACGTCCATTTATGAACCTCATTCCTGATCTTTTTAACGCAGCAGTAATCGACCGCACCGGCAAACGTGCCCATGACGATCCGGTCGGTTTTAACGCCGGGTTCCATCTCAAACGGGCCTGCCTTGCTTGCATAGAGCGAATCGATGATGCAGAGCTGCTGGCGGACGGGGTTCCCGCCGACGAGGGCATCGAGCTTGTTGATAGCAAAGAAG
The DNA here is from genome assembly GCA_016929415.1 of Chitinispirillaceae bacterium. Taxonomy (GTDB): domain Bacteria; phylum Fibrobacterota; class Chitinivibrionia; order Chitinivibrionales; family Chitinispirillaceae; genus JAFGNB01. Next base: position 10,579 of record JAFGIW010000218.1, read on the forward strand.
GCTTCTGTCGAATGGAGAATATCCGCCTGCCCTGTGGTCCCGGAGACAAATGACCCGTAATGATTTTTCAGGCATAACGAAACATTACCGTTGAATGCCCTATCATGTCCCCGGTGAACGGCGATATTGACCAGGATATCGATGGCCCCGGACACCAGATTCTTCGCACCAACAACGTTCGAAACCCCGGTAACGGTTACGCTCTGCTTTCCGCCGACACCGGTGAATCCGTTGCTGAGGTTGGCGCGGATTTTTGTCGCATCCGTAAGGCTCGCATAAGAGGTGTATTTTTTGCTTCCCGATGCGTTCCCGTGCCCGTCGTACAAGGTGATACTGGCCGGTTTCACACCGAGACCGACGAGCACGTCGGTGATTTTTTTGACGACCGCTACCCGCGGCAAGTTCGAGGCATTGATGGCGTTGACCTTGATCGCCACTTTTGTTTCTTCCCATTTTTTGCTTGAACGGAAAATGGTCTTCCACGCATCATCGGGGGTTGTTTTCCCGGCAAGCTTCATCGCCATAATATCCATATTGGCGCTTACTTTGGAATCAACGACCGACTTGTTGACGGTGGAAAACGCCGCCGATGTATACGTTTTGCACATATCCGGATCGTTGAAGCAGACTACCCGCGTATTGCTGATGTCCGGATTGATCGCCATCCCACCGGTCCATGCCGTACCCTTCTGCGGCGCCGCGAGAAGCGATGAAACCGTCGGCGGGGCAAGCGACAAACCCGCCGCGCCGGCGATTGACGATTTGATGAACGACCTGCGATCAATCGACATACATTACTCCCTCGAATGTTGTTTCAAGCCTTTTTATCATTGAATCCTGCAATTATTTCCATCTGCTCATCCAGACTTCCGGTGCATAATAATGATGAATAGGCGGAGCATCTTTGACTTTGGTCACTTCTATCGGTTAACCGCCAGGAATTGCTCCGACATCCGCAGCTTTCCCGCAACGATTAATTTAATATAATTGCCGGGGGATACGATTCTGCCGTTGTCCGCATTTCCGTTCCACACTATTTCAGTGATGCCGGATGGTTGGGCGATCTTCCGTATCAGACCTCCGCGCATATCGAAGACCCGGGCACGGACCGGTGCGCTATATCCGGCAGGTAAAGAAAATCGAATCGTCGATTGCCGGAGCGACGGATGCGAGAGGGTTAAATAAGATGGTGTTGGATGGACCTGCCGGATTGACCCTCTCCGCCGTGATGGCGGCGGGGGTGATTTCCACCCATGCGGGGTCGGTTTTCGTGTAGCCGAAGTCGGTTAGGAAACGTTTGACTGCCGTGCTGTTGTGCTTCCAATTTTTCAATCCCTCGCGCACCTTTTTTACACAGCACATAATCAATCGCCATCCGGGCTTCTCAACCATTTTAAAAAACAGAAGACCCGTAAGCCCTCTGGCAAGTTACTCAACGGTCTTCAATAACGACGTGCGATCAGCGTGTAATCATGAGGATACCGCTCACCTGTCGGTCTTCCTGAACTATCCGGTAGGTGTACATGCCTTTGGGCACTCTGCCGCCGAAGGTCGACTGCTTGTGCCATACCAGAGTGTGTTGATTCAACGACTGCGTCTTCCACACAAGACCGCCCCGCATGTCGAATACGACCATTTTAGCATATTGAGCGATACCTGAAGGAAGAACGAATTCCATGAAGCCGCCCCTGTCAATAATCCGGACATCGAGCCGCTTGATTAACGGGTTGTACTCCTGAATAAGGCCGGTGTTCCAGTTGGCTGGTGATATTTTAATGACCTCCATTTTTGAAGGGGTGCAGGTGCCCAGCCCGGCAGTCTCGGCGGCCTTGAGCTGACTGTCGCCGCTTGAGATGTTGCTTTTATTAAGGGTAGCAGGATACTCCTCCATGATGCGCATCGCACAATAATCCACCGCGACGATATCCTTGCTTAAAATCAGGGTTTTAGGTGCTATATTCGGATTCGCCATGGGTCCGGTTTTATTGTTGCCGACAACGGCATTCATGATCGATATTACCTGTTTTTCCTTGATAAGCGAATTCATGCTCACCTCATGAAGCCACTTTTTATCCGCGCTATGATAGGAACTGGCTACACCAAGATAGGTCATCGTATTTTTAAGCGATAAGGTAACGCCGTATCCGCTATGGCATGAGCAGACCGGACTGTTGATCAAATAATTGTGTCCCTCAATGTCGGATTTTGCAGTCCCTGATTTGCAACGGATTGTCACGTTACCCGTAGGAAAAGAACCCCCAAGCATATTTTTGCACCCTGTTTGAAACGCTGCGGTAACTATTTTGTCGACGGGGTTGAAATCACCGGCCGCACCGCTGAAATCATTTCTCTTCATCAGGATCTTTGTGGAACTGGTTACCCCCTTGGGAAACAGCGCTTCATAAGCGGCGCCGACCTCTGTTTTATCGGTCAGAAACATAACCGCGTGGTCCATCATCGCCTGGATTCTCTCTTGGTTCGTGCTGCCGCTCGCATAACAATCAGGATCCGTCACGAGCACCACCCGTGACTTCGCCGAAGATGACGACTTGGCCAGTGTGGTTGCCGCAGGAGCGACTGCAGCGGTTAAACCCGCGATAGATGATTTTTTAAGGAAACTGCGTCGTGAAATCGTACCCGCCATGCTCTTCCCCTTTGGATTATATTTGATGAATAATAATATTTTAAGTTGTTCAATTAGTATAGATTCGAATGATATTTGTTCATTTTATAATATAATACCCAAAGAAATAATATACCATGAAACCAATCGAAGGTAAGTAAAAAGCATGTTTTTAATTCCTCAAGGAAAAATTATCATAATACCCTGTAATGATGGATGTTACATTCATTCCCAAAGCGAACTATTCCTCTCTGACGCTGTTCGTATTTTTCCAATCGATAAGAAACATCCTGTGCTCACCGCAAAAGTTTCCTCACCGCAACCTGAATCGGTTCAATTTACCCTTCAAGGCAATGTCGCCGTTCCACAAGCCGGAGGGGTTCGATGGATCTCCGTCTGTGGAAGCCTTACGGCAGAAGCCCAACCCGACGGCTCATATTCAATTATTGAATGCGCTGCTGAAGCGACAATCTCATGTCTGGAGTTCGCGGATGGAATTACCCTAACCAACGGACGCCTTCTGCTTGCAGGCTGCCGGGAAAAGACGGAAATCCATCTTCATGGGAATGTGCGATACACCTCATTAACCGACATTGAATCCGGAGGGGTACTTGATGCTCAGATAATGTATCATTGCGACCATCCCGCCTGCTGTGCGTTCAGCACCTTGATAAACAATGCATACCTAACTCTCGGACCGACAATTTGTCTGAAGAAAGGGACAGTCCGTTTTGAACTTTTCTCGATGCCGGATATAAAAGATGCCTTTTCCCGGCAATTCAATGAAGATAATGAACTTCTCTTTCAGTTCGAGGAACCGGTCCGGCTTCAGCCCTTAAGCATTGAAGGCATCCCGGGAAAACCGATTACCATGGCAGTCGAATTACAGCCGTCCGCTACCACCCCCTCATCGCTTCTTCTGCACATTTTTCCCGCCCGGTTGAAATCGGAATATATCGGTGATGAAACCGTTCTTTTCCTTCACGGGAAACATTACGACGAACCGTTTACCATCAACACTTCAGGTGCGTGGAATGCATTTCTTTCATCGAATGTCTTTATGCACCTTGTGGCTCCTGATGACCCTTCGGGTAAGGCGCTGCTGAAAAGCGCGGTGATGCTTCACGGTACGCTGTCGGGAAACAACCTCGATTCCGCCACGATTCTGCTGCATTCAACGGCGGAGGCGCAAGGGACTGCCTTTCCCGAGAGCTCATGGCCGCAGGAGGTGCCATGTCAGATGATCGAACTGTCCGTATTGCCGGATGGTAAAGTGGATTTCGCACTGAAGCTCAACGCTCCGGTGATTATCGACAACCGCACGCGCCTTTTTCCGGCGAACGGATCGAAGACGATCCGGGGAAAATTATGCCGGGAAGGATTTGCATTCCGCCGGGAGCTGGTACTGGCGTCCGATGAATCCGATGACATGAAGAAACGACACCTCACCGCCTGCATCATCAACAGCGATTGCCGAATCAGTAACATAGTACAGACATGAAGCAGGAAGAGATTTCCCGGCAGCAGTCTGAAAAACGGCACCTGCGGCAACTGTTCCCTTATCCCGGAATAATCAACTTTCCCGACAGTCGAATCTTACCCGCAATAACACGGACGACATAGAGTCCGGCGGGAACCTTTCGCCCGCCTGTTGATCGCTCATCCCATGAAAAATGATTCACCGTACCGGCGACGCGCTGTTTCGCCTCATGGACGATTGCGCTTTTCAAATCGCGGATCTCCATTGCCGCTTGCGAACCGATGAATGATTGCGGCAGACTATATTCGACGAAGGCGATTCCCTGAGCTTTCAGGCGGGAAACGGTGATGCGGGAATCGTTTCTCCACCTCTTTGAGGCGGCATCCGGGCGCGGATTGCCGATCGCCACGATCTCCCCATTGACAATCCTCCGGAGATTCATCCGTTTTTCGTCGATGACACCGATATTGTAGGTCGCATCGGAAAGCGCTCCCTCGACTCCTCCCGAAGCCTTGAGGTAGGTCGGCATGTCCTCGATTCCGCAGGGGCCCGCGGGATCTTTATTCAGGCGCATCATTTTCACGGTCTGCATTTCGGCGGCGACGGGGTCGGTGCTCATGATGATCGTGTTCGGGAGAATATTCGGAAGTACGGTCCCTTCGGGTGGCGGGATGGAGTGATCGAAGGTTGATTTTACATAATGATAATAGGAAACAGCCGGAGAACCGGGTTGGCCCGACGCCTCTTTCGCGCCGAATAGTCCGATACACACGGAAAGCATGCTCTTGTTGTAGACGACGCCGGTGCAATTGATATCTCTCAGATATCCGTGCGCCCCGCTGCCGTGGTCGGGTTTATAGGAACCGAAGTGGTTTTTAAAACCGAGAGTGAAGCCTCCCCACGTCATTCCATGCCCGCCCGGCCTGAAAACATTGATAAGAAACGTCGAGCTCAACGATGTGGCATACTGAAGGCCCCTGGCGCCGTCGGTGAAGCCGGTGCCGTACGAATCGCGCAGTATCTTTACATCGGGTATATTTTCCGATGTATACCCGTATTTAACGAATCGGTCGCTGCACTCCATTTCGTAGATGGTGATATTGCCCGCCGGAAACGGGGTCCCGTCGAAATCCATCTGCCGCAATCCGTCGACGATTGCCTTTACCGATGACCAGTGCGGGGCGACTTCCTTCGCGGCGCACCCCAAGGGTACCTTGATGGCGATCGTCGAGGAAGCGGATACTGAAGGCAAAACCGCCTTCCAGGCATCCCCGACCGTTTTCTGATCGGTAAGCAGCATGATGGATTCATCGATCATTGTCTTGACTACCGCAGGTTCCACGGACGTACCCGCCGCCGCGCCCTTATTGTAATTGATCACCACCCTCCCCGGCCATGTATTGCCCGGTCCGGGTTGCACATCAGCATGCGCTTTTCCACTAACGCGTGAAACCGGCCCCGCGGTAAGCGAAACTGCGGCGGTTGCGGCAGAGGTCTTTAAAAACGATCGACGCGAAATAGTCATTACAGCTCCTCTTATCGATTTATCATGGAATCGACCGTCTTTTTCAGAACAGTGATTGCATTGTCCATTCGTTGCAGATAAAAATCAAAAATTTTATATTTCTTTCACGATTTTAAGATTAATTATATCATCAGCCGGTTCATTTCAATAACATTCAGAAAAATTACGGGCACCATATTTCAATATTTCATTAAATTTATCAACAAAATGAATATTCAAAAAAAGCTGTCCTCCCCCGCATAATCTTCCCGTCATCCCCAAAAAAAAGCATCGGATATAATGGTCATACATACGATGCTTGATATAGATATTTTAGTAATTTTACAACTGATTAATTCTCCCTTCAAATACTTCTATATACCTCGCAGCGTTTTGAACGCCCTCAGGTTTGTTGGCCCCGTATCCTGATAAGGACAGCTGAAGGTAATACTGACCGAAATGGGCATACCCCATGCAACCGGTTATAAAGCTGTCATCAATAATGGCGATTGTGTCGGGATAACTTCCCGCAGCCGTCTTAGGGGATACCTGATCAGCTTTATATTGATACATTGCCGTTGCCTTCTCAACCGTACCGAAATCCATTACACTGCAATCCACATAATAGCTCCCTTTAGTCATTTTCTGCCAGAAGCCCTCAATAAGTCCGTACTGGATATATTCTTCGGCCCCCCCGTTGATGGCTGCGTAAAGCTCGTCATACGTTTTGTAAACTTTATATCCCTCATCATCCTGAACCCATTGCGAAACGTCATTATCCCCAAGTTTTGCTGAAAAGACCGTCCTTTCCGCCGTCCCCTGACCGCAATCGCACCGCCAGAAGATGAGCGCAAAGCATACGCTGCACAAAAAAGCCACTTTTTTCATCATATCACAACCTCCCGTTATAAAATGTGTTACCTCTGATTTGTTGTTTATACGCACCAAATGGTTGAATAAAGTATCGATTCATTAAAAATAAACAAATGCATTGATCCTGCTTATAAAATTGTCATACTTCCCTTCTTTAAATGCCAGTTGTTCGATGTTGGCGAACTCGATATTCGGACGGATTTTAAAGCGCAGATTGAATAGATAGCTGATATCCGGCACGGAATGCATATCACCGTTAATCCGGTTCCATCCCGCCTGCAGTTCGTGAATGTTGTTGAGCATGCGCAGAATGCTGAAATCATTGATATTTAGATTGACGGTAAGTTTCGGTCCCGCGGTGATGACATTCCCGGTGGTGTCGGTGCGGGCATTAAGCATGAGCGCCGGAGTGGTGCGCAGCCACGACGACCAGGTTTTATCGTACATCATCATCCCGTTGTGGCTTAAATTGGACCTGTCATCGAGAAAATTGTAGGTGGCGGTAATGATATTCCGGGCATCGAACAGCAGTTGGAGCCGGTTGATGGTCTGAAATTTAAAACCTTCGTACCGGCTGCTTTCGGTCCACTTGTTTGTATTGGTCAGCAGCATCCCGTCGGTGGGAAATATATTTACCCCCACTTCCTTGACGATCTCCGCCGAACGGTTGCCGCGGGCGCCGACAAGAATATCCCACACCGGGACATGGATCGATGAGAAGGAGGTTTGGACGTTCTGGGAGATCTGGCCCCGCGGCGAGAACCAGCCGAGCGGCGAAAACCATTGTCCCGGCTTCAGCACCACGTTGAGCGTCCGCCCGATGGTATCGGTACTCATTCCCGACTGGGCGAATCTTTTATAATTAACAAAATAGAACCCCGTCACATCGACGCCCTTGGGGAAATCGATCATCTGAACACTCAATCGGGGAACGACATCCGACGTATGAGAGCCCTCCATCTCGATGCTGCCGCGATAGAGCATCTCACCGAGCATGATAATCCGCTGTATCGGCATAAGGGTGAGTTGTAACTTCGAAACGCGCCCCTGGTTCCAGGTCGCATTGTCCCGCGTGGTCGACCGGTATTCCGAGTGGGCGATTTCATAGGCGACTTTTTTAAAATGGGTCAGCCTCTGGAGAAGGGGGGAGGATGTTTCATACAAACGCAGATACAGTTTATCCTTTTTATGAAACATGCTGTCGAAAAGATTGGCATCGGTAACGTCATCCGCCTTTTCGAATAGTGTCCGTGAGGCGGTCAGGTCGAGAAACGGGAAACCGGTATAGTGAACGCCCGACTTGAATTCGAAACGGTTTTCATGCCCCTCATCCGCAAACCGCTGGTGCTGGTAATAGCTGAGCGGCAGTTCCTGCCTGATGTCATGATTGAAGGTGAAATCGTACTCCCGGCGCAAAACGCCGATACCGCGTGTCAGTGTATCGGTGGAAATGAAATTCGCGTCGGCGAAACGGCCGTTGAACAGGAGGCCTGTTCTGGATCCGAACCTGCTCTGCAGGGTCGCGCCTCCGGCCTGCGCGCCATTGGTGAAATCGTATGAAAATTCCGGAGTCGCTTTCAACATCAGCTTCGTTTTATCGCTCCTGAGTTCAAGCGGTGTCGCCGCGGTGACGATCGAGTGGAGCGAATCACGGTCGATGCCGGTATAACCGACCCGCGCCGATATCCACTCCGTCGGCGACAGCGTGACCGTCCCATAGTGCAATTTTCCGTAATGGTGCGACGGTACGATTTCGACATTTGAGATACCCCCCTCGGGAACCGGCTGCACCTGATATTCAATCGTCAATGAGGAGACCGGATCGATAGGCGATGAAGTGTTGAATTGAAGCGTATTGGGAAGGCCGATATAAAAATTATAATAGGTCGTATCAAGGACAACGCCGTCGACCATTACCTTGAAGGTGCCGGGAATTACTTTAGTGCTGTCTAACCGATAGAGTCCGTCGGCCCGGTACGGCAGTTGTCTGGTGATTGTGCGGCTCGATATGTATCCCGTTCCGCCTGCGAGACGGGCGACTTTCCGGTCCCGTTTCTCAAGCCTCCTTTTGGTCTCCAAAACAACACTGCCTCCTTCCATCGAAACCTGAGGCAGCACCAGCGACGCCATTTGATCATTGTCCGTGGTTCCCACCCTCAGGGTATTGAGATAATCGTCCCTGTTGCCGCGGTAATAGATCCCCTTTTTCGGTACGGTAAGAAAACTGGTATTATCGAAAAAGAGATCCATGACGCGGTCGTTTTTATCGGTGGAATGCAGTGTTAGATTTCCATAAGCACTCGGAAGTGAATACGTAAAGTAGGGCTCACTATCGACTTTCGGCACCCACTGAGGAATTCCGTCAACGGTATCCCGACGGGATCCGACGGTATCGTAAGAGTATCCGTCCGATTCGATCGCCATCCCCATTTCAATATTCCCGCTCAGAACCGATTTGTACCCCGCACCGTAGCGAAGCGCGCACTCTTCTTCATTCCATGAAAAAACCTTTACCTTCTGTTTCATGCCCGCCCGCGGCAGGTACTGCCAGGCTTTCGTACTTTTTTCGTAAATGATGATGGTAGGCCCGGTAATAATAACGAGGAACGATTGCAGCGGCAGTATTTTCTGAATCTCGGAAATCGTAAAATCTTTTTCGTATTCGGTTAGATTCATGGTCTCCTGGGTCATTGCAAAGGCGGCGATTCGCTTCGGCATGACCATCATGAGCGAATCACCCGTCACGGTAATGGAGGAGATGCCTTCAACATTGGGAATATTGAGCGGCTTGACCATTCCGGTCTCGCAGTTGACCTGCCGGACACGACTGCCGTCTGTACAGTAGAGCTCGCTCCCCTTGTCGAATATGTCGAGCGGTTTTGCTCCCAGGTCGGTTTTCAACCAGGAAAAAGAGGCGGGCTGGTAAAGGAGCGCCTCCGCTTTGTCGACCACCTTGAATGCATTGGCGCCGGGATAAAAGACCGCTTCGGCGCTCAACGGTTTCTCCAGCGGATAACGGTTCCACTTCTCCGTTGAGGTGGTAAACCGGTAGAGGATCCGGCTGCCGAGGACGAATACCTCATCGCCGTTCGACCAAAGCCCCGTCATTTCGTCAACCGCCTGCGGAAGCGGAAAAGTCAACCACTCCCTCCCCAGTTTGTCGAAACGAAACAGCGTGTCCTTCGTGGCGAGCCAGAGGTAATCGATGTCCTGGGCAAGCTTTCCCGTTCGATCGGCATCGCCGGGCAGGGGTATCCGTTCAGTGCTCTGGCTCGCCATATCGATCTGGTAAAGGCCGGCGTTCGTCGTCACCCAGAGGTAATCATCATATTCAATACAGTCGGTGAGCGTGTCCACTTTTCGAACGGCATCGATCGTCACCGGTTTTATCGTACGGGAAAGGGTGGAAAACAGCATCAGCCCGTTCGGATGATAAATCCAGGTATTCTCGTTTTTGCTGAACACCCGCCACGAAAGGGTCGACTCACCCGTTGCGATTGACCATACCATGGCAATAGCCATAGTCACGGCGCACGTACTGCGAAACGCTCGGTTCACGATATCCCCTGTTTGAAAAAGAGTTTGCAGAATTGCCTGACCGGTTACACCGGGATTTCAGTGATCATGCCCGGCTCGACATTCCCCAGTTTCAAATCCCCGGCATTCTTCAGGTGTTTGACCTTGGTCCCGTCGAAGGTCTTGCCGTACCACGCCGCAAGCGTCACGGCGTAACTGTCGACCGCCACCGGATCGATGCCTCCGACGAACGTCTTCAGCTCGATGACCTTTCCCGGTCCTGCCGGACCGTTGTCGAGCAGCGCCCGCGTGGCGTCGACGAAACAGATATGGGGTTTCATATAATAGAGGAGTTCCGGAATGGCGGTGTGCATGTCGGTTTCACGGTGGAACGATCCGCGTTCCTTGATGAGGCCCATTAATCCTTTACAGTTAAACGATACCCCCGCGGCGCTGTGCGTTTTCGCGGCGGGGAGCGAGATAAGGCAGCCAGTCTCGTAGACCTGCTTGACGATCTCGGTTGACGTGAGCGACTTCGCGCGCGGATCGCTCTTCGCGATGAACATGCTGTCCTGTTTCGGAATGAAAAGGACGACGCCCTTGAGCGGCTTGAGCGCTTCGACGATACCGGTTTTCACCTTGCACTGTTCAGGCTCACGCAGCGTGTTGTCGCACACGATCACCCGTTTTGCCCCTGCATCGAGACAGAGCTTTGCCATGGTGTACACCGCTTCAGGCGAGGTTCCCGTCCCCCAGTCGGGAGGGTTGGCGAAGCTCATGTTGGGTTTGATCATAACGCGCGATCCCGGTTTGACGAACCGCTCGATACCGCCCATTTTCTTGAAAATCTTCGGTATGACCTCTTCGGCAGAACCTTTCCCTACAAAAACTTCACTCTTTGAACCGGAAGCGGCTTCCTGCGCATAACCGTACTGCGCCGCCAAAACCGCCGCACCTGCCGCAGCCGTACCGATAAATTCGCGCCGTGTCGTCATTGTATCCTCCTGTCGATTATTTTGCCAAAACAACGTGTTTTCCTGCATAAACTTCGTTTGAACTCAGTTCAAATTGCCTTCTGACTCGTAACTCCTTTAAATATACTCTCCCTTACTCCAAAAATCCCGGTGGAAGGCCATTTCCCGAATTTTCGACCGGATCTGCAACAAAACCGTCCGACGTAAAGCCTTCAGGAACACCGGAACTTCCTCCCAAACCTGATGCCGGTTCTCCCGAAGCATCGCTCTTCCCAAGGTGTTTGCTGTCCGAAGCTCTCCGTTTTTCAAGGATAACCTTCTTTTGAGCACCTGTTGCATAAGGACCTACTGATAGACGATTCTCACCGAATTTATAGATTACTATCGCCGCGGTGTCGAAAATCGGGCAGTGCTGTTCGCACATACCGCAACCCAGGCAGAGATCTTCGTTGACCACCGGCACTTTAAATCGGCCCTTGGTGGTATCCACAACGTAGGCGGTAATGGCATTGTACGGGCAGACCTCGTCGCAGACCAGGCACTCCTTGTTCTGCGCCCAGGCGAGGCAGCGGTGCCGGTCGATTACCGCGGTGCCGATCTTGGCGAACCGTTTTTCCTCATAGGGAAGCTTCCGAAGCGCGCCCGTCGGGCAGACATGGCCGCAGAGATGGCATTTTTCTTCACAACCGGCAATACGCGGTACGACCTTCGGCGTATAGAGGCGGTTGAATCCGTCGGAAAAGAGGCAGGGTTGAAGGGTATTGGTGGGACACGCCCTCATGCACTCCCCGCAGCCGATACATTTCGCCAGAAAATCCTTTTCCGGAACCGCGCCGGGCGGACGCATGAGACGGCCCGTCTCGTCCCGTTTACTTATTGCATTGGCGCGGAACACCGGTGAGAGCAGCAACCCGCCGGCAACGCCGGCGACGACATGGCGCCGTTTGAGATCGGGGCCGGCGTTCAGATTCAGGTCCGTTTTGCCGAAACGGAACGCGCTGCAGCCGTCGCGCAGCTGTACGCAGATGCCGCACTCGATGCATTCGGCGACATTGGTCTTTTTGACATCCTGCGCATCGATCGCATGCACCGGGCACGATTTGACGCAACGTTGACAACTGTTACAGGTCTTCGTATCGACATTCCGTCTGAAAAATGAAAAACGGCTGATCAAACCGAGAAAAGCTCCGGTCGGGCAGACATACTGGCACCAGAACCGCCTGTCCCAGAACCCGCCGCCGAACACGAGCATTCCCATGATCATCGTCGCCATAACACCGTAAAAAAGCCGGATGGTCATGGGAAATTTGCTGTACATCAGGGTGCTTGTTATAGGCGAAACAGCTCCGATCACACGATTGATGTCTGTCCCGACGATTTTCAGGACAGGATCGATGACGATGGTAATCAGACGTGTGATGAACGAGAGCGGTCCGAGGTAAAGCGGAAAAATCGCACCGAAGATCGCAAGAATGAGAAAGGCTATCATTATCACATACTTCACCCGCTGAAAATAGAGAGGTACCTTCCGATCCTTTGACCGAATCTTGTTGAAGAACCAGGTATCGGCAGCGTCGATGAGTGTACCAAGCGGGCAGAGGAACCCGCAGAAAAACCGTCCGAAGAGTACAGTCGCCACGCCAATAATAAGTGCCGTAACGGCAAATGAAAAAAGAATCGAGTGTGATGCCAGCAGCGTCAGTACTGCGGTAAACGGATTTAGCCGCAGCAGAAACTCACTCTCCAACGCATACCCGCGCGCTTGATTATTAACGAAATAGAGAAATCCCACAAAAAGCGTCAGGAAAACGACTTGCGAGGCAATTCTGATTCTTCTCATAGTTTAACCGTTCAAGTTGGAAGTTAAAGAGAAACCCTCGTCAATGAAATCACTGCGGTAATAAGATAACGGCCGTGCCGGTTATTTACTATAATAATAAATGGCCGGCAAGTACGGAAGAGGGGAATGAATTTTTAGCGTTTCAGGCTGCTTTCTGTCGCGTCCGCATCTCCGCCGCGGATCACTCATACCGCAACGCTTCGATCGGATCGAGCCTCGCCGCCTTTCGTGCGGGATAGAATCCAAAAAAGACTCCCACCGCAGCCGAGAAGACAAACGCGAGTGCGACCACTCCGGAATCGACTGAAGCGCGAAATCCGAACCAGTGTTGCGCACCCCATGCCAGAAAGACGGCTGCTGCGATTCCGATGCATCCGCCAAACAGGCTCAGCACCACCGATTCAATGAGGAATTGCATCAGGATATCGCTTCCCTGCGCTCCAACCGCCATGCGGATACCGATCTCACGTGTCCGTTCGGTCACCGAAACAAGCATGATATTCATGATTCCGATGCCGCCGACAATCAACGAAACGCCGGCGATCGCTCCGAGGAGCATGGTCATGACGGAGCTCATCTCGGTTGCACGCGACATGATTTCCGTCTGCGTCATGATCCGGAAATCACTCTCTTCACTTCCCATGAGTTTATGGTTCTTCCTCAGAACCTGCTCTATCTGAGTCTGTGCTTCTGCAACATTATCTTTAGCATCGACGCTGGCGATGATCTGATCGATATAGCGTGTTCCGCCGAGACGGTTGAGCACAGTCGTATAGGGCGCCAGTATCAGATCATCCTGGTCCTGTCCCATTGCCTGCTGACCCTTTTCGGCAAGCAGGCCGACGACCGTAAAGGGAATATTGCGTATGCGGATCTGCGCGCCAACGGGGTCCTGATCGGCGAAAAGCTCTTTCGCAACCGTTGTGCCGAGGATTGCTTTCTTTGCGGAGCTCCTGATGTCGCGCTCCGTAAAGAGTTCGCCCGCCTGCAGCTTCCAGTCGCGAATGGTAAGATACGAAGGGGTGATGCCGTACATATTGGTCTGCCAGTTGCCGCTGCCGCCGATAACCTGGCCGCCCGAACGGGCGACCGGGGAAACTGCGGTCAGAAAGGAAACGCCGTTTTCAAGCGCGGTAACGTCGTCCGCCGTCAGGCTCTGTCTGCTTGCCGCCCCCATGCGGATGCCGCGCTGTGACGCTGCGCCGGGATGAATCATGATCACATTGGTACCCATTGCCGCGACCTGCTCCTCGATCTGCATCTGGGCCCCTTTTCCTATGGCAACCATGTCGATGACCGATGCGACGCCGATAATCACCCCGAGCATCGTCAGAAGCGACCGCATGCGGTTGCGGATGATGCTTTTAAAGGCGGTCCGGATCAGATGAGGCAATTCCACGGTTGCGGTCTCCCGTCAGGTAAGAGTGGCATCTACAACGGCGTCTCAGCCCGCCGCGGTGAAACGACCGGTTCGTCGGCAACGATTTCACCGTCGCGCATACGGATCAGACGACCTGCGTAATGTGCGATGTCGTGTTCGTGCGTCACCAGAATGACGGTCTTTCCCTGGCGGTTGAGCTGCTGAAAGAGCGCCATGATTTCAATCGACGTGGCGGTATCGAGCGCGCCGGTCGGTTCATCGGCCAGAAGCAGCGGCGGTTCGTTGACAAGAGCCCGCGCAATGGCGACGCGCTGCTGCTGCCCGCCCGAAAGCTGGTTCGGGATATGGTGCAGCCGATCGGCCAGTCCCACTTTTTCCAGGGCAACGCGCGCCCGCTCCTGCGCATGGTCTTTTTTCCGGTCGCGCTGATAATACACCGGCAGTTCGACATTTTCGAGCGCTGTGGTCCGCCGTATTAGATTGAAATTCTGGAAAACGAAGCCGATGAACGTATTGCGGATGCGGGCGAGGTCTCTGCGATTCATGACACCCACTTCGCGGGACAAAAGGATGTAATGTCCGCTGCTTGGCGTATCGAGACATCCGACAATGTTCATGAGCGTCGATTTCCCGGAACCCGATGCACCCATGATCGCGACGAATTCACCTTCGTTGATCCGCAGGCTTACCCCCCGCAACGCTTCGACCGCAATATCGCCGATATGATAGGTTTTTCGCACCGATTTGAGATCTACAACACAATTACAGCCCATAGTTTCAACTATCTATCAATTGACGATGTCTCTGCCTATTTTGACAGGGGTTCTAATGCCGCCCCCCCGGACGGCGCGGTTGCGGTAAAATTGACACTGATTTTGCCTTCTTCTTCGGGGTTGTCCTGGCTCCGGTAATAACGAGCGTGCTTTCGGCGATGTTCGCACAGGAACGTACTTCCGTCATTTTTCCATCCGTTATTCCCGTCCGGATAAACGCCGGCCGGGGCGGAATGCCGGATGACCAGACCCATACAACCCCTCTTTTACCGCCGGCACCGTCGGTATCATGCTTTTCGAAACGGGAGCCCCGTTTCGCTTGCATAGAATCCCGCTGCAGCTCACCCCTGCCTGTTGCGGCCTCTGTTTTCCGTTTCTTCATCCCTGTCCCCCCGCCTGAATCTCCCGTCGGTTTGAACCGCAGCGCGGCACTGGGTACCATCAGTACATCCGTCGCCTTTTCGATGATAAAATCAACGGTCGCCGTCATTCCCGGCAGAAGCGTGCCGTCACTGTTTTCAGTCGCGATGACGACGGTATAGGTCACGACATTCTGTGAAATAGTCGGCTGCAGCCGTACCTGTTCAACGATACCCGAAAATTTCTTTTCGGGAAACGCCTGAACGGTAAAACGCACCTCCTGCCCCTGTCGTATGACGCCGATATCGGCCTCATCGACACTGGCAAGTATCTGCATCCTTCTCAGATCTTCGGCAATTACAAAAAGCGTGGGTGCCGAAAAGTTTGCCGCAACCGTCTGACCCACCTCGATGTTCCGCTGGATCACCGTTCCGTTAATCGGCGAGGTGATGGTCGCATACTGTAAATTGGTGCGCGCCTTGATGACCGATGCCTCGGCCGACTGCAGCGTGGCTTCCTGGGTAAGATAGTCAGTGCGTATTTTTGTGAATTCCTGCTCGGAGAGAAATCCTTTTTTAAAAAGCGGCTCGTTGCGCTTATACTCCGCCTGCGCAAGGTCGAAAAGCGCTTTCACACGGTTTCGATTGGCAATCGCCTCATCGAGCGCGCCCGAAAGAACAGTCCGGTCGAGTTCGGCGATGAGCTGTCCTTTTTTGACGGTATCGTTGAAATCGACGTATACCTTATCGAGGATCCCCGAAACCTGCGTTCCGACATCCACAACGGAAACCGGTTCAAGCGTGCCGGTACTGGTGATCGAATTGCTGATCTCTCCCCGTTCGACCGGCACGGTCGTGTATTCCGGCTCAACACCGGCTGAACGTTGGCGCAGGAGTAACATTCCGGAAACGGCGGCGCCGAGAAGGGCGACCGCCGCTGTTCCGATGATCCATTTTTTCTTCATTGTCAATACCTCTTTTCCGCAGGCCGCATGTTGATAAGCGCGATTACCTGGTCTATCCGGCCGGTTTCCTGCAATAAAACGATACGGCTCGATATACGGTCGAACCGTGCCTGAACCAGCGCGCTTTGTGCTTCCGTATAATTCGATCGGACGGCGTTGAGCTCGATGAACGTCGATGCACCCACCGCATACCGTTCCTCCGTTGCCTGTAACGCCTCCTGCGCCGCTTCAGACCGGACGGTGGCCACCGCGATCTGTTCGAGCGCCATCGCATCGTCCAGTTCGGCCCGTTCGACGGCCAGCATGAAGGCCCGTTCCAGCCGCTCGAGTTCCAGTTGTGCTGTCTGTAAATTTATTCCGGCGTTTTTTACCTGCAGCCAGCGTTGTTTTTTATCGAACAGCGGAATACCGAGCGACGCCCCGGCGTGCAATGAGGACGATCCGCCGCCGTTAGTGAGACTTTCCGCCGAACTGCCGGCATTTCTTCCTTCAGCCGAGGCAGACCAGCCCGCGGAGAACGACAGCGAGGGAATATAGGCATAACGGCTCCCCGTCAGCGTTGCCTCCGCGGCAACGACGCGATTACGCTGTGCGGCAATCTCGTCGGTTTCCTGCGAGGGAGCCAGCGGTTGACGGGCCGTGTCCGCGGAAAAACAGAAGAGAAGGGCCATGACCGCAGTCGTGTCAAAACGGTAGCGGTCGGAGAGCGGCAGTCCGAGAATATCGAGGACCGTGAACTTTACCCGGTGAAACTCCTGCACGGCACTGAGCAGTCGCGACCGCGCCTCAAAAACACCGGTTTTCTGCTGCAAAACATCCGACTTTGCCTTGACTCCCTGCTGGAAAAGCGCCTCGATTTCCTCGAGTTTCCGCTGCTGATACTCGACGTTTTGTTCCTCCACCTCAATAAGCTTCTTCGCTCCCACGGTTTTGACATATTGGAGTATGATTTCCGAGGCGATATCCTTGCGTTGCTGGTCGACATCGTACTGTGCGGCAATGCTGCGGTTTCTGCCCGCCCGGTAGTACAAGAAGCGTGAGGGCGACAGGTCATAATCGGTCCCGACTGAAGCACCGGCTGAAAAAGAGGCCTTCGATGAAGAGAGTGATCGCTGTCCGGTGGTTGAAAGGGTCGCACGGGCGGTCGGCATCAGTGCTTCCCGTGCAGTGAAAAGGTCGACGGCGGAAGATTGCCGCCGGTTGACTGCGACGCGCATCGACAGACCATAGTTTATCGCGTACTCAACCGCTCCGTGCAGGGTAAGGAGCGTATCCTGTTCATCACGGTCGCCTCCCGCAACCGGGTAAATGATACACAGTGAGCCGAGCAGTATCGACCATCGTAGGTTCATAAAACAATCATCCGGTTTTAAAATACATGCTTATTGGATTACAATGCCGGTTTTTTGTTACATGAACCGCTATTGAAAAAAAACACCCGGAATCGGACAGGTCGCCGGGCGGGCTATCCGGGGAGCACCTTCAGGCAATCGTCACCTGCGGCGCTTTGCCCTTCAGGTCGAGATTTTCGAAAGGTATCCGGCGTGTCCGGTCGGGGACCGTCGCCGCACAGCTTGCGGGGAGTTCGGAGCGGTATTTCTCCATGAACCTGAGGGCGTAGCGTTTCCAATGGTCGTCGAATGATCCCCCCGACTGGTGTTTGACAAGCAGGTCCCAGGTGACGATGCAGCGGTGGGTTCTGCGGATTTGCATGCACAGGTCAATATCATAGAAATGGAAACCGTCAAAAACCTTATCATCAAACCGGATCGTGTTGAAAAGCTCATGTCGTACCGCAAAGAAGAGTCCATCCACCGCAACCACCTCGGCATCGGCATCGTCCCATAAAAAAACCGTCAGGTGGTAGACTTTTCCGTTGTCAAGCTCATGAATGACGTGTCCGTGAATGTAAGGCCTGCCTGCCGCGACCCACCCAGGATTATCGGCGAACAGGTACTCTGTCCCCGCGACACCGACAAGTCCTATCGTCGGGTCGATGAACTTTTTCACGAGTTTCTCACCCCACCCGCCTTCCATGAAAAAGACATCCTCATGCACAAACGCCGCGATGCTGCCGCGGGAGCGACGGACCCCCTCGTTATATGCCGCGCTCAGAGAGTACCGATTGTCACGGTTGTCTATTCTGATATATTCACAGGGGACGGCGCCGACGGTTTTACGAAGGTTGCATTCGTGCAGAGAGGAGGAGGGGCCTTTGCGGGAGCAAACAATGATCGAAACCAGCGGCGGCATAAGGTGATTATATACCAATAACAAAAACACGTCCAGACAATTTGGCCGTAAACTGCGGACGGCGGCGTCGTCGAAAATTATCCGGCGGACATTTTTGTGAATTGACGCGGAACGCCGTTTGACGGTGCGGTCATGACCTCGTAGATCCTGATCATTTCATCGGAAAAGCTGACACCCTCCGCCCATCGGGTGAAAAGCGACTTGAAGTCGAATTCGTTCAGCGGCTCGCTGAACATGATATGGTGGGTGTTGTAATGTTGATCGAATACGAGACGTCCGCGTGACGAGACAGCCTCCCATTGCAGTTCCGCCTGCCGGTACGGGTCCGTTCCCAGCAGACCTTTCAACAGATTGATCGCCATTCCGCCGCGGGAAAAGTTCAGGATATTCGCCTCAATAGCACGTCCGTCAATAACGAAGGAACAACAACGGTTCAGCGGGATCCGTTTGAAGCGGCGTCCTTCCGATGCATTTTCTTTGATACGGAAACTCTGTTGTTCAACAAGAGTATCGATATAACGTTGCAGTTTTGCCTCCAGAATGTCCCCGCAGTTTTCTTCAATCACCGGTATGCCAAGTTCATATTCCAGGGAAAATGACAGATTGATGCCGCCGGTTTTCCTGTCCTCGATTTTCCAATCACCTTTTAAAATATCAAAATCACCGCTTACGGCCTCTGATTGAAGAAAAAACCGTTCCTCCTGCAGCGTATCGATTTCAATCCATGAAAACGGGGCGCCATCAAGCGTAATAAACCACTCGGACCGCAGATGGCGCGCATTCTTTTCATGAATACGGATGATATCAACCTGTGGAATTATTTTATGGTAGCTTGAAAAATCCACAATGTGATTCCAGGCATCTTTTTTTCTGCAGTATCCCGTGAGCTCTTGAACAGCATTAATGTGTTTATTCATCGTTCACCATTATACAAGAAGGTTACGTTGGTAATTTTGCCTCCCTAATTTACTTCTTCCCCGCTGCTAAAAAAAATAGTTTCTAAAAAAAATTTCACCTTTGGCCGGTAATCGGGTAATGAGCGGCATCTTGAAGCACGGCAATTAATTATAAGGGATTTTCATTAGAAAAATTGCAACGAGAATTTAAAAAAAGTTTGAAGGCGGGCCGCAGGCCGACTTTTCCATTTAAACGACGGTGAAGTCTTTAATTTTGAATTTAAAGGTAGTCTCCTGCGTTTCTTTATTACTTTCAACCCAGATAGCGCCTTCGAGCGCCTCGGCGGCCATTTTACTGAAGGTAAGCCCCAGGCCGAAATTCTGTCCTCTCAGAGAACCGATCGACCGCTGGACGCCGATGAATTTATTGAAAATGGCCTCACGGTGCTTCGCGTCAATAAATGACCCCCGGTTCATTACTGATGTCGTAAGAAAACGGCTCCCCGTATCATAATCACCGGAGACCTGTATTTTACTCCCGATAGTCGCGAACCGCAGCGCGTTGCTGATTATATTTGTCAATATACGTATATACAGGTCACGGTCCGATCTGATCGTCACGGGCAGGGTGTCGGGCAAATTTACTTCAACCAAATCATAGAGTTTCGTCGTCTCATATATTGTTTCGGCAACGGCGAAGCTTTCACGGCGGGCTATAAGAGATCCCTTTTCAAAACTGGTGATACCGAGGATATTGCCGATGATCAACTGAATCTGATGAATCCCGCTCTCCGCGGTTTCGAACAACCGTTTCTGAATAGGCGTAAGCGTCTCTTTGAGCTGTTCGCGCAACATTTCGAAAGAACCGCAGATACATTGCAGCGGATTCTTCAAATCATGGACAACCATGTCGAAATAGAGGTCCTTGATCTGCTCAAGCCGTTTTTTCTCAAGCGCTATCGGTGCAACGCGCAAAAAATTTTTTTCATCGAAAGGTTTGGTCATAAAGTCCATGGCGCCGCGCTTAATACATTCAAGGCCGACATCCAGCCGGTCGTAGGAAGTAAACATGATCACCTGAATGTATTTATTCCTTTCTTTTATAAGCGGCAAAACCTCGATACCGCTGAGCTCGGACCGCAGATTAACATCCAGAAGAACGATATCGACATCGGGATGTTGGTCAAGATAGTCCAATCCCTCCTGATACGTCAACGAATAAGCGGCATTGTACCCGTCGGTTTCCAGCAATCCCTGGATCCCGACACATATCGACAACTCATCATCGATAAGAAGAATATGGGGTTGTGGTCCCTGTACCATAATAGAAGTGCTCCCTGTTGTCATCTCTGAATGGTACCTATGATTGTTTGGTGGATGTACGCTGCTCTCTGTATTTTGAATGTTATCGAATAAGATCCCGAAGAACTTT
Source organism: Chitinispirillaceae bacterium (assembly GCA_016929415.1). GTDB lineage: Bacteria > Fibrobacterota > Chitinivibrionia > Chitinivibrionales > Chitinispirillaceae > JAFGNB01. The sequence goes on from JAFGIW010000218.1 coordinate 31,448, forward strand.
TAAAGTAATGAGGTTCTCTCCGAAAGAATAGTTATTATACAGTAATGTAAGGCAACACGCCATACCGTTTTTCCCGAAATTGCCTATCAATCCCGTTCATGGGCAAAGAGTGCCATAATTGTTTCCGGAAACAGCAAGAATTGAAGCGTTAGATGGGAACAATAAAAAAAGCCCCCTTATTAACGGGGGCTTGAATATAAACTTGGCAGCGACCTACTCTCCCACGTAGTCGCCCACGCAGTACCATTGGCGCAACAGGGCTTAACTTCCGTGTTCGGGATGGGAACGGGTGTGTCACCTGTGCAATAACCACCAAGAAATTATCTTGTGATTAGACATTTATCCTGTGAATGAAACACATTGTTTCCTGATGTAAGTAAAAAAGTATCAAGCCGCACGGATTATTAGTATCACTCGACTGAACGTGTTACCACGCTTACATCTGTGACCTATCAACCTTGTAGTCTTCAAGGATCCTTCAG
>JAFGIW010000219.1 GCA_016929415.1 Chitinispirillaceae bacterium
AGGTTCGTCCTTCCCGCGCACGGCGATACCTGCCGTTACTACCCGGCCTTCAGGATAACGAACTACACTGCCGTCAACCGGCCGCAGTACGTGTTCGCGTATAAAATCGGCGGCACGCTGCCCAGCGATACCATAGCCCTTCTCGAAGGGTACCAGTTCAACAGCCACGTCAGACCGACGGCCCACGAACTAATCCTCCAGATCGACAGCATCTTCTGCGACTCGGTGGGGATCTACATTTCCTCCGACAAGACCCTCGCGGTGCAGATGTCGCTCTTCGAGGCGCACGGCGGCAACCGGTGCGATACCCTCATCTGGCGCACCGAGAGCGAGCATGAGAACCTCGGGTACCGCCTGATGCGGCGGATCAACCCGGAGTTTTTCGACAGCACGATGGGGGCCTACGCCGACAAGGACAGCGCCGATCTGCTCGGCAATGACCGGGAAGGGGTTCCCCGTCTGATCAAGCGGCGGCTTGTCATGGCTGCGGATACCGGCTGGGTGGCGGTCAATAAAAAGCTGATTCCCGGCGCGCCCTCGGGCGCCTCCCACGGACCGCGCGACTACCGGTACGTTGACCGCAATCTCTACAACGACATACTCTACGAATACCGCCTGATCGCCATCGACTACCGCCAGAACCGGGAGGAGCACGGCCCTGTTGCGGTCATGCCTCGCCACATCGCCCCCGCGCAGTTCATGCTGGGGATCAACTACCCGAACCCGTTCCGGTACGCCACCCGTATCAGGTTCGCGCTGCCGGTGGAGACGGCCGTTACCCTGAACATATTCACGCTGCAGGGGCGGCTTGTTCGCCGCCTTATCAGGCCCGATAAAAAAATGTCCGCGGATTTCCATCTGGCGCTATGGGACGGCAGCAACGACGACGGCAGGCGGTGCGCGGCGGGGCCATACATTTACCGCATGACGGCAGGGAAATACGTCAAGGCGAAGGTGATGCTGATGGTGCGGTGAGGGGGATTCCCCGTTGTCCATTGTTTAACGTAGAGACGCACGGCCGTGCGTCTCTACAAATGCCGCGGCCTCATCCGCCCCTTCACCGCACCGGGATCACCCGTCATCAATTACCCCTCCCGCGCGCCGTTTCCGGAACGCCGGCCGCAGCGTCTCCCACATCGATGCGATCGACGTATACGAATCGATCGAATAGTACTGGTACCATCCACAGTTACGACGGCACGCTTTCATCAGGCGGCGGCCTTCGGCCGCTTCCGGGGCGGCGAGCCACCGGGTGAGGTCGACGGTGCGCAGGTCGGGCCCCTTGCGTTCGAGAATATGGCAGGGGTAGTAGAGCGCGCCGTCGGGCGCGATGACGACCGATGCGGCGGAGCAGGCCCCTTTGCGGTATGCCTTAAAATACCCCTGCGGCGTATGGATGGCGGCGGGGTATTTCCCGCGCAGCGCGAGCATCGTTTTTTCGAGGAGATCGACGTCGGGAAAAAAGTCCTCGGTGGCGTCCATGTGGGTCGCCGGGATGACGACGATATTGGCGCCCGCCGCATGACAGCGGCGCACTTTATCTTCGAGCGCATCGACGGTGTCGCGGGTCACCACGGTCTGCACCGACACCTGGAGCGGCAGCTTCACCAGACGCGGCAGCGCATCGAACAGCGACAGATTGTCGTGCCCTTCATCAATGGAAACGTGCAGAAAATCGATGCTCTTCGCATACGCTTCGAGGGGACGGTCGAGCAGGTCTCGTGCGCTCGTGGTGAAGAGCAGGTAGAATTTGCACGTCCTGGCGAAACGGAGCAGTTCCCCGATGTCCTCGCGCAGAAGCGGCTCCCCCCCCTCGAAGCTGGTCATGAGCACCGGCGAGCGGGAGAGGTTGCGCAGGATCGTCTTTACCCCGTCGGTGCTCAGGTCGCCGCCGGGATGCTTTTTGACATTGCAGAACGGGCAGCCGAAATGACACCGGGAGGTCAGTTTGAACGAGGCGTAAAAAGGGTAAACGGCGGTGCGGGCGATGAGGTTACGGATGAGGCCGTATATTGTCGGCAGGTACCACGAAGGAGGTAAAATACGCATGGTGTTGTTCCATTTTCGCTACCTAGCAATTGATGAACTCTCCGTCACGACGAGCCGCCGTGCGTCGCAATATGCCCTCCCCGTCTCATTGGTCTTCCTGCTGCGGCTCTTTGCTGTTATCGCCCTCGTTTTTACGCGCATCCCACTCGAAGGCAATGTCCATGATCGTATCGGAGATGAGCCGGGGCTGGGAGACCTTTTTGGGTTCGAAATAGAAATCACCCTCTTCAAGTTCAAGGATCTCAAAAATAGCCTCCCTGCCGGTCTCATTACGGTAAAACGCATCCACCACCTGGCCTTTCACAAAGGTCAGATACCCTTTGCGGCGGCCTGAGTAAATATGAAGTATTCCTTCGCGCTGCCCTATTTCAAGAAACTGGATCGCATCGAGAAGGGTGGTTTGTTTCAGATTACCTGAAAAAACAAAAGTGGTCAGATACTGGCCGCGAGACTGTTTTTTTCCGCGTGACGCACGGATGGCAAACACAATAATAAGAGCAGTCCCAACGCCGCAGCCGAAACCGATCGAGCCGAAAAGGATGAGTTGTTGGTGGATCATGAATTGTGCCTTCCCATAAAACCGCCTCCGACCAACTGCTGAACTCAGGTTACAATCCCGCTTCCTTGCGGTCTTCAGAAATATACTCTTTTACACGGGAAACATTCTCAATCCCTTTTACCCGCTGGATCGATCTGAAAATGGGTTTTAACTGGTTTCGATGGGCGATTTCTATATTGAAAGTACAACGCGCCTGTTGTCCTCTCGTCTTTATCACCCCTTCGATGATATTGACTTTGAATTCCGAAAAGACCCGGCTGATCTCCTGCAGCAGTCCGGTCCGGTCGGATCCGGTTATTTCGAGGGTGACGATATATTTTTTCTGTTCGCTGTTTTCCCATGCCACTTCGATGGTCCGTTCCATGTCGCCGGTAAACAGGGCGACATTTACGCAGTCGGTGCGGTGCACGCTGATGCCCCTTCCGCGGGTTACAAAACCGATGATGGCGTCGCCCGGGATCGGATTGCAGCACTTTGCAAACCGGACCATGATGTCTTCGTTCCCCCCCACCAGGATGCCCGGCCGGTGCCTGCCGGTAAAGGTGTCGACGATGCGGGAGACCATGTTGGACGGCACTGATTTCTTGATTTTAAAGACCTGGAAAAAATCCATGACCTTGTTTATCGCCAGTTCGCCGCTTCCGACAAGTTCATACATGCGGTCGGCGTTGTTGATTCCCAGGTGCTGCAGCAGTCCGGGAATATGGTCGGAAAACGACGTGGTCGCATGGAGCCGGCGGTAGGATGCCTGGACGATCTTCTTGCCCAGATCGATGCTCTCCTGCCTCCCGGTCGTCTTGAGCCAGTGCCTGATCGCGCTGCGCGCCTTCGGCGTCTTTACTTCGCGGAGCCAGTCGATGGAGGGTTTCTTGGAGTTGAGACGCAGGATCTCCACCGACTGGCCGCTTTTAAGCTCTTTATTGATGGGCTCGATTTTACCGTCCACCTTGGCGCCGATACAGTGCAGCCCCAGATCGGTATGGACCGCGAAGGCGAAGTCGAGGATCGTCGCTCCCTTCGGCAGCGAGATCAGGTCCCCCTTCGGCGTGAAGACGAAAATTTCCGCATGAAAAAGGTCGATTTTGAAGAATTCGAAAAATTCGGTCGAATCGGTGAGATCTTTCTGCCAGTCGATCAGATTTTTAAGCCACACGAGCGCATGATCGTCTTTGCTCATCTCCTTTCCGCCGCTTTTATAAAGCCAGTGTGCGGCAATACCGTCTTCGGCGATCTGGTTCATCTCCCAGGTTCTTATCTGCATCTCGACGATAGTCCCCTTCTCCCCGAAAACAGTGGTATGCAGCGACTGGTATCCATTGGACTTGGGGGTGCTGATGTAATCCTTGAACCGGTCCTGGATCGGTGTCCAGATCGAATGGATAATGCCGAGCACATGGTAGCAATCGCGTATTGAACCGACAATCACCCGTATGGCCAGAAGATCGTAGATCTCCTCGAAGGGTTTGTTTCGCTCCTGCATTTTGCGGTAGATGCTGTAGAAATGTTTCGGCCGCCCCACAATGGTTGTCTCGATATGCTCCTCTTCCAGTCGCTCGCGCAACGGGAAAACGAACCCGTCGATAATGGTTTCGCGCTCGCTGCGGCTTGCGACCACTTTCATGACGATCTCGCGGTACTGTTCCCAGTCAAGGTGTTTGAACGCCAAGTCTTCAAGTTCCCATTTGATGCGCGCCATTCCCAGCCGGTGGGCAAGCGGCGCATAGATATCAAGCGTTTCCGCGGCAATGGCTTTAATCCGCTCGGGATCAAGGTATTTGAGGGTCCGCAGGTTGTGCAGACGGTCGGCGAATTTGATGATGATGACCCGCAGGTCCTTCGCCATGGAAAGCAGCATTTTCCGATAGGTTTCGGCCTGCCGTTCCTGGTGCGATTTCATCTGAAACGACTTTATTTTCGTTACCCCGTCAACCAGGACGGCGATCTCTTCACCGAACTTTTCCTGAATTTCCTCCCGCGTGACGGGAGTATCCTCAAGCACATCGTGAAGAAGGCCTGCGGAAATGGTGATCGCATCAAGCCGCTGTTCCGCTAAAATAAGTGCTACGGCAACCGGATGCGCCAGGAACGGTTCACCTGATTTCCGGATCTGATTCTGGTGCGCCTCCCATGAGTAGCGGAATGCGCGCTCGATGAGATGGGTCGGGATTTTCGGATTGACCTCCTGGATTTTTTTAATGAAAAAATCGGCGGCTTCATCGATGGATGCGGTCGGCAGAAAAAGGGAGGGGTCCATGAAATGAAAATATTAAAGGGCAGATTGCCGTCGAAAGAGGGGGGGGCTAGAGTCCTCAGAAACGCCGGCGGGAGGTGTGGAATCCGCTTCCTAAAAAACATACCACGCACGGCCGTTCGTCTCTCCAGGCAGACGAAATCCGCCGGAAATAAAAAAAAGCCTTCCCCGGTCCGGTTGCCTTAATCTGCTGCGGGAACTATACTTTTATTCATGACCGGATCAGCCCCCACGTCCGAATCCGTAAAATTCTCCACCTTTGCGGGAGTCTTCACACCTTCGATTTTAACCATTATCGGTGTCATAATCTTCATGCGCGGCGGGTTTGTCATTGGGCATGCGGGGATAGTTCAGGCACTGATCATTCTCGGCATCGGGACAATAATCACCACGCTCACCGGGTTTTCAATCTCGGCGATTGCAACGAACACGGACGTTAAAGGAGGAGGCGCCTACTACCTGATTTCACGCACGCTCGGTCCCGAATTCGGCGGAACGATCGGGCTGTCGCTATTTCTGGCCCAGGCGCTTTCGGTACCGTTTTACGTCCTCGGATTTGCCGAAGCGGCAATAAGAACCCTGCCGTTTCTGCAACCTTATTTCCCGATAATCACCTTCATAACACTAGCGATACTCTTTTTCGTCACCTTTAAAGGCGCCGGGTGGGTGATAAAAACCCAGTATTTCATCATGGCGATTCTCGGTCTGTCCGTTCTCGCCTTTTTAGGCGGCGGGGCCTTGCGTTTTGACCATGCGCTCTTTTTCGAAAACATGAAGCCTATGCCGCAGAGCCCCTTTTCGTTCTGGCAGCTTTTCGCGATTTATTTTCCGGCGGTCACCGGCATAATGGCAGGAGTAAACATGTCGGGAGACCTCAAGAATCCTTCCAGGTCAATACCGATCGGCACCTTTACGGCAATCGGGGCGGGGCTGCTCGTTTACGCCGGACAGATACTGCTCTGCGGCGGTTCGATTGCGCGGGAGTCGCTCATCGACAGACCGTATCAGAGCCTGATGGATGTCGTTCCGCTCCATCTCGGCATACTTGTCACCTTCGGCGTTTTTGCCGCGACACTTTCCAGCGCGCTCGGATCGCTTCTCGGCGCCCCGCGGATTCTCCAGTCGCTTGGAACCGACCGTCTCCTGAAACCGGCGAATGTTTTCGCCGCCCTCTCGCGCGGCGGCGAACCCCGTCGCGCCCTGTATCTTACCGTTGTCGTCACCGTCGCCGTTCTTTACTTCGCCCGCAACGGCGGCGAGGGCGGCGCGCTCAACCTGGTTGCAAGTGTGGTCACCATGCTCTTCCTGTGGGCCTATGGCATCACCAACCTCGCCGCATTCGTTGAATCATTCAGCCGCAATCCCTCGTTCCGGCCCCGGTTCAGGCTGTTCCACTGGTCCCTTGCGCTTGTCGGCGCGCTCGCCAGTTTTACCGCATCATTCCTGATCGATGCGGTCGCCGCGCTGGGAGCAGTCGCCTTTGTCACCATACTGTTCCTCTACGTCAGGAAAACCGTCGCCGCCTCCTCGTTCGGCGACGCCCGCCGCGGGTTTTTCTATTCACGAACCCGCAATAACCTGCTCAACCTCGCGCAGATGCCCGTGCACCCAAAAAACTGGCGGCCCACCATCATCGTCTTTTCCGGTAATCCCAACAACCGCCTTACCCTGGTGCAGTATGCCGACTGGCTCGGGAGCGGCCGGGGGATCATTACGCTCGCCGGGATTCTGGTCGGTAAATTCGAGGAGATGATCGACCAGCGTCAAGGGTACCTTGAAACCCTGTCCTCCTTTATACGATCGAATCCCATCCGGGCTTTTCCGGAAGTTCTCGTAACCCCCGATTTCGAGCAGGGAATGAACCAGTTCCTCCAGGTCACTTCGATCGGTCCGATAAAACCGAATCTCGCCCTCTTCGGGTGGTCACATGACGAACGCCGGATCGGCCGGGTCATCCGGTCGCTCACCACTGCAAAGCGCCTCAACATGAGTTCCATCCTGCTTTACGACCGGGGATTGCCGGCAATAAAGGCGCGGAAACGCAGTATCGACGTCTGGTGGCGCGGGAAAAGCAACGGGTCGCTCATGGTCATCCTCGCCTACCTGCTCTCGTGCAACAGAGCCTGGTCGGGGGCGACGATCCGTATCCTTCGGATCATCCCCGAAACCTCGGAACATACCGCCACCTACCGTGAGCTGCACCGCCTCATTGAAGCGTCACGGATGAATATCGCGATGAAAATCATCATTTCAAAAGAGCCCTTCCCGGCCGTCCTGCACACCCAGTCCCGCAATGCAACCGCGATCTTTCTCGGCTTTACCATCCCTCCGCCGGAAAGAAGCCTTGACTTCCACCGCTCGTGCACCGCACTTCTCGCGGGACTGCCGACAACACTCCTGGTCCACTCGACCGGCGAAGCGGATTTGACGTCGTAAGGTATGTTTCAGCAAGCGCCTGCTGACGATCGAATACAACCTCATAAGGCGGCGGAGACGAAGCTCAAGCTCCTGATGGCGGAGATGCAGCACGCTGCGTTTATAAACTGACGGGTTAGCTCATGCTTTACAAATCCGGGTATTGAGCCAAGGGTGCGGCTATGGCGTCACTGTCCAGATCAGCGCGAACTTGCCCGATTCCGCCACCCAGTAAAACTCGTTACCCTCCACCCTGACATAATAGGTACCGTCGAGCCCTTCGATGCCGCTGCCGGTAAGGGTCATTTCCGGCAGGGTTTTACTGAAGGTCTGCTTTACCGAACTGGTAATCGCTTTATAATACGGTTCAACGGTGTATCTGAAGGAAATCTCGTTGAGCTGATTATTGGTGAGGTTCCAGTTGATTTTAAATTCGGCAAATTTGGAGAAATCGGGGCCATCCGCGCCGTCGATCACCGGAGGCGTCTTGTATGATTTGTCCATGGTGGGAAGCGGGTCGGGGGACGGAACCTCATAGGCGGTAAACAGGTTGCCGGCTTCAAGGCTCTTGACCACAAAAACCGTTCGTGACGCCCTGCCGACCCATCGGGCATTGTCGGTGGCGGAATAACTGATCGTATAATTTCCGATAACGTCCATTTTAACGGTTCCGGTTGCCGTTACAGGTAGCTCACCGTCGTGTTCATCATAGGCGGTGCACCCCGAATCGTGGTATGACGGAGCGCTTTTGACAAGAACGCTATCGGGATTCCTGCCGAGAACGGTAAGTACCGGCGGCTTCGTATCAGGACCGCTTTTCACTTTGACGGTCCTTATTTCCTGCGTTTGAATACCGCTGCTGCCTTTGACTATATAGAAAATATAGTAGGTCCCCGTATCTGCCCGGTGAGCAACAAAATCGGATGAGTCGACGACGACCTGGGAGGTAAGGTCGTTACCATTATCCATATCGGTTGCCGTATAGCCGGGTTCTACCCATTTCCCGTCTATAGTAATCTGAAAGACCGAGTCTGGATCGGGCAGAAGATCAATGACCGGCGCAGTCCCCTCCGAAAGGCCGGTGGCAATAATGCGTTGTTTCGTGGCTGCGGCATTTCCCGAGTTGTCGGTAACATCGTATGTAATGAACCAGAAAGCATTACTCAACTTTTGAATCGGTGATACTCTAACACTGGTGGTAAGATCACCGTCGGGGGTATCCAGCGCGGTGTATCCCGAATCGATATATTGTGCAATAAATTCGCTCATGTCCATTCCCTTGGGAACATAAATTGTATCGAGACCTTTCAAGGTAATGACAGGTTTTGGATCCGGCTCCTCCGCTTTCCTTACAATCACCGTTCGTGTTCTTGTCGCGGTATTGTTCGAAATATCGGTTACGGTGTAGGTAATTTGGTAAGTCCCCGGCTTCGTCACATCGACCGAACCTGTTGATATGATCTTTTCCGTCAGTTTCCCGTCTACAATATCATAGGCGGTGACTCCCGGGTCAGTGTAAACGCTTCCCGAATCGATGATAATAAGTGTGTCCATCATCGAAATAACCGGCGGTACCGTATCGACCTCCTCTTCCTCCTTTACCCAGATATATCGGGTGGCATACCCGGTATTACCTGATGTATCCCGAACAGCATATTTTATGAAATATGCCTCCCCCGAGCTTATATTGGGGATATAAATATTAACATTATCCTCAAGCAACAATACGGTCAACGGACCGCCGCCCGCATCTTCATATTTGATCTGCGTTTTTAATTTTTCAAACATATTTAAAGGGTCAGTCTGAAGAATGGTAACCGTATCTCCTTCGATCAGCGTGATTACCGGAGTTGTAGTGTCTCTGACATACTCTGGATTATCCCAATAATCGGCGATGCCGTTATGATTAGTATCCAGCAATGCTTCCGGATGCTGCTGAAGCCACTCTCTATTGGTACCGCGGAGATCAATCGGGTTGTTATACTCGATCTGTGTGCATTGAGGAACACATAGGATAAAAAGAACAACCCCCCATGCACCTGTTAAAATTTTCAGCGGCATCAGGCACCTCCATTATCCATAAGATGAGACGACAAGGGAAACGGCAAATCCGGCGAAACGTAGGGTAACAGCACCAGCATATTTACCTCACCATTCGAACAAACGACTTTCGCAGGACCATCTTAATTATACACCACATTATTTATATGGACAATTATAGCGTTTAAAATATGGTGATCATGCTCTCATGAATGGTTCAATTATAACTGGAAGGGGATGGTTGAGAATGGAAGCGGGTTATCTTTTTAATAATACCTAAATTGAGCGATTCTTCTTTGCGCTGCTGCTGCAGATGCCGGTAAATACGCCACTGCGAAAATGCTCGAAATACCTCCCCG
>JAFGIW010000220.1 GCA_016929415.1 Chitinispirillaceae bacterium
ATCTCATGGGGCTGAAACCGGCTGCTTTTTATAAAACCGGCTGAAATAAATCGAAAAAACTCTTTTCCCGATGCGCGGAAAGTAAGTAATAACTATGTTCGACCTTTTAATTAATTCCAATTTAATACCGTTGGTTTGGATTCCAGGGAAGTCCGATAATAGCAACGCCTACCGCAGCAACCGGCATGACAGCCGGAAAAGCCCTCCATAGCTTTAGCGGCTGGCGTGATGGTTGTGTTGACACCTTACCCGCGAGGGGAAGGCTTGGAAGGGGCGATCTGGACGGCCAAAAAGTGTCATCGGGCACCGATGCCACGACTGAGCGAAAAAGAATGGAGCGTGCCGGACAGCCCGGAATACCTCCCTGTAAGCGGCGCGTCAGTGCTGAAAGCCTGCCGCAGAGCGCATACCACAATAAGGGAGCGACGGTTTAGGGAAGGGTGACCCTGAACCGTACGGCGGTATGACTTGGAAGCGAAGCGACGGTTTTAAAGCCCCTGGAGGGGCGCTGTGGGGTGATATTCGAAATGTGGTCGCAACCTTCTGCGCACCACGGCCGGTGTGAGTCTTCGAACCGACAGCCGGGGGAAATTGGGGCCCCCGGACCGGCTGTGCACGTTCTGCCGCAAATATGAAGGCAAGGGAGACGGCTGCAAGCGCAGCTCTTTATGATGCTGCGTGCGGCAAGCCGTGGGGTACGCCTGCATATTTAGCCCCCTTATCTAAAGAGCTGGTTTTCCCCTTTGATCGGAGTTTCGGCACCCTTACCATAACCGGGGTTGCCAAGGAAAGAGGATTCCAAAGGGGAAAACCTGCGGCAGGGGGCGGCGGCGGATCGTGGTAGTGCGCGGTGTGTTTTAAACCGGGATTTTATTATTTTTTCAATCAAGCCAATAGCTCCTGCAGGGCGACAAGAGCGACATCCGAAACGCTTTTCGGCTTCTCACTTTCGGATTAGGCTTTCTATCGGAAGGAAGTTGTTATGGTACTACACTCGAATATAGACCTTTACATGCTCAAAGATGAGCTATCAAAAATAGGTATTCCAGAAAGTGATATCAAAGCAATTGTAGAATGGAATAGAATGAAAATAAGGGCTAACGATCATTTTAAAGAAGATATGGAAAGTTTGTCAAGGTCTCCATCGCTATCGCAACGATCGTATACAAGAAAATATGAAATGAAGGTTCTCCCAATAATCTACAAAGCCAGGACACAACCGATTAAAATGTATGAAATGGGTGTATTCCATAACCATGTTTATAATAGCTGTTTTTGTGACCTTTTCGACATGAGCGACATCGAAATGGTAGAAGATAGATTTTTCCGATCCTACCCGGCATTAAAGGATTTTTTCGAAGCAATTGATTTAGAGGATTTTTTAAAAAAGAAACGAAAAAACATTCATAGTATTGAAAAAAACGATATTTCAGAGTTCGCAAAATATTTAATTGTTATGGCAGATGAAGGGAATACAAGCCTTCAAGAATGGATTGTAAATATTTGGCATGCTTGGGATGAATTGCACGTTTTGCGTAAACCAATGAGCAAAGGAAAGTTTAAATGGAGAAGTGGGAATCTTGTACAACTAACAGATTGCAACGACCCACATTTATACTTTGAACCAACAATTCTATACCATGGCGATGAAAAGGTAATTTATGAATGGAAATTAATCGAAAAATACGCTCACGAGACATTGGATTTGTTTGAATGCTTTTTTAGAATTTTTCCAAAAATCGACATGGTAAAAACGGAACTGATAAGCGGAATGAGATTTGAAAACCCTTTTGCTGCAGTATCTGAATTGCCGATAAAAATAAAGCAACAAGAATTTCACGATAATGCTCTACTTTGCATACGCTCACCTGAATTTAATGAACAATGGAAACAATTACAGGGAAAAGAAACAATACCCGTAAAAAAGAAAAAGAACGGTAAACGACATTGGGATGAAATAAAAGAAATAAGGCTCGAAGATGCGGATTCTGCTATTATAAAAATCAACAATGGTGAAACGATTAAGATAACCAAGGAAAATATTGGTAGCACTGAATTATGGACCGACTTTTGTCAAATATGCTTCAAAAATTCAGCAAATGTTAAAGGGATGCGGCGGACAAGGCTGAACAATAAAATTAATGAAATCCTCTTACTGGCGCCCGATTGTAGAAAGTGGATCATTGAAAATGAACCATTGGCAATTACACCGGTTATCAGTGATATTTTTAAAGATGCAATGAGAAAGTCCTCACCGGATACTTATCGAGGAACACAAAAATATCGGACCGATTGGACGCATACCCAAAGAACTACAGAAAAATCAGCCCTCAAAGAATTGAACGACGAAGAATTTATTAATTCCGATTAACACCTCAGTAACACCTGTTAATAGTGTTAATGCCGTTTCTGCAATGGATACGGCTTTTTTTGTCTATTTCCCCCCTGTTTGAAAATCTACATCCTATTTATGAAGGCTTGACCTTCAAAAAAATAAACATAACCGAAGGATATTTCCATGAGATGTGAACCTGACTTTGATCTGATTGAAAAAATGCACCGTGTCGGCTTATCGCGTCGTGAACTGGTTGAAGAACTCTGTCGGCCTTACGGAACTATTTCGACTTGGCTACGCGGATTTGCACCAATGCCTCCGGGTTATCGTAACCAGATCATAAAATTGATCGCCGAGCGTGAACAGGCTTCAGCCGTTGAGCAAAGGTAAAATGAAAAACACACATTTATTCAAATTAAAAGGAAGATAAAAAATGATTCGGTCACAGATTGATACAAATGTATATGAGGGCTTCGGTGGGAGACAAACCACCATCGGGGATGCGGTTGCAGCCGTTAAAGGCATCCAATCGATTGTCGGGACAGCGCGGCAGCAACGGCGACAGGAGGAGCTTGAGGCCGACGACGCCTATATAAACGACGTATATGCCCGGAATTTCTTTGGATGGGATGGCATCGGCCAGCAGGATTTGATGAAGCGCAATCGCAATGCCATGAATGAAATTTCCAGAAAACGACCCGATCTGTATTTAAAATCGCTGGAATTTTTTAGGACAATCGGAAATGCCATGCGGAAAAACTGGAGGCGTACAATTCCGCGTAGGGAAACGCTGTACCCGAAGGCGGACCCGTTTATGGACCCTTACATATGGCCGAATTCACGAAAACCCAACAACCGATTCTATATATGAAAACCGATTTACCGATTATTCCGGAGAAAATGCGATTATTGCCGCAATGGGTAAATTACCGTATCGAGGAGCGTGATGGTAAAAGAACCAAGGTGCCATATAATCCGGCAACCGGCGAGCGTGCAAAAAGTAATGACCCCAAAACATGGAGCGATTTTCAGACAGCACTCTCAAAGATAAATGGCCGTTATAATGGTATAGGATTCCAAGCAGGTATTGAACCTTCGGGAATAATTTTACTTGATCTTGATCATTGCATTGTTGACGGGGAGATTGAACCGGGGGCGCGGAGTATTATTGCAACGGTAAGAAGTTATACGGAAATATCTCCTTCCGGCGACGGACTTCACATTTTTTTCGGGGGGAAATTGCCCGGACCTTCGATTAAAACACCAAAGGCGGAAATTTACGACCATTTAAGATACTTCACTGTGACCGGTAACGCTGACCCGGAACACAATCGCCCATACAGAGAATTGCCCGATGAAGAAATAAAAACAATCTACGATCTGGTTGCATCGACAAGAGGGGATGACCCTTCCGCCGCGACATGCAGAAAAGATAAAGGCACCGCAAGAGTACTACCCGAACACATCGAACCGGGACAACGCCACCCGGAGCTTTTTAGCGTTGCTGGTGCAATGCGGCGGCGCGGTTGTAAAGAGCCGGAGATTTTTGCGGCACTATGCGAAGTAAATAAGAGGTGTGATACACCATTACCGGAAAAAGAATTGAGGAAAATGGCAACGGGAGTACAGCGGTATAAACCAGCGACTGATTTTAGACCAACCGAAACATGGGCGGCTTCATTTTTCGTTGACCTGCATGGTGAGGACTGGCGTTTTGACCATACAAGAGGTTGCTGGCTGCATTGGAATGGGAAATTATGGGAGGCTGATAATAAGAAGTCAATTTTTCAGATGGCTACGGGAGCTGCAAAGGAAATCCGAGCACTGATTAAAGCTGAAACAGATAGCGATACCGCTAAAAGCCTTCTTTCTTATTCATTAGCATGTGAAAACAGACATAAAATTTCCGATGTTTTGGAGATTGCATCGACACTGCCGGAAATTGCCGTTTCGCACACTGATCTTGATTCCGACATTTTTACGATAAATTGTAAAAACGGCACAATTGATTTAAGGGATAACAGCTTCCACGAACATCACCGAAGTGATCTTTTAACGAAGTCTTGCAATACCGATTATATCGTCGGCGCGGTTTGTCCTAAATGGAATGATTTTCTCAAGTGGATAAGCTGCGGCGATATGAACATGGTACGCCATTTACAACAGTTTTCAGGTATATGCTTGACAGGTGAACCACTGCAATACTTATGGTTTTGGTACGGATTGGGGGCAAATGGGAAAAGCGTTTTATGGAATACGCTTTCCGATCTTTTGGGTGACTATTCTTTAAGAGCGCCGTTTGATATGTTGTCTCGTAGCACCGGCGGGATACCGAACGATATAGCCCGGCTAGTGGGTTCCCGGTTGGTTGTATGCAGCGAGATTCCCGGCGGCGCTGCACTCAATGAGGCCTTGGTCAAAGAGCTTACCGGGGGCGACCGACTGACCGCGCGATTTCTAAGATGCGAATATTTTGAATTTCAACCGACCCACAAATTGGTAATTGTTGGTAATCATCGACCCCGGATACGCGGGGCGGACTCTGGTATCTGGCGGCGTTTGCTTCTCATACCGTTTGAAAATGTTGTACCCGAGGGGCAAAGACGCGCAATGCAGGAAATGATTGAAGAATTCAGGCAAGAATACTCCGGGATTCTTAATTGGGCATTGGAAGGGCTGGCAGATTACCGAAAAAAAGGACTTCATATCTTTGATCAGGCACGGATTGCTAGAGCTGAGTACCGGGACTCTGAAGATGTGCTATGTGAATTTCTTTCTGGTATCCAAAGGGAACCGAATGCAACAGCACTGGGAAAAGACCTTTATACGCGGTATCAGACGACCGTGACAGGGCATTCCATGACACAGCGAGCATTTTATGAGTCACTCCGAGAGAGAGGGTATTCAGCACACAAAACAATGAAAGGAATGGTTTTCGACGGATTAATGATTCCAGAGGGAGGATTTTAACATGACGCACATGACGGAATTCGTCATTTCCCCTTTACTTCTATACGCGCGCGCGTATCTAAAACTAATAGGAAATTGCGTCATATCGTCATATTCGTCATGGGGAAATATCGAATGAAGATTTCATCCACTTGGAAATCTTTCGAGCGAAGGGCAGCGGAGCTTTTCGGGGGTATCAGGAACGCTTTCTCCGGAGCAACGCCTGGACTTACCGGCAGCAGAGCCGATGTCAGGCACCCACATCTATTCATTGAAGCGAAATACCGGCAGCGGCACTCTCTGGCGTCACTATGGAGGGATACGGCGGTAAAGGCTGCAGCGGAAAGAAAAATACCGATTATCGTTTTAAAAGAGCACAACCAACGCGGTTGCCTGATTGCTTTCCACAGCGATGATCTGGAGCGGTTGGCAAAGGCGGGCGATTATAGCGATTTGCCGCTGTTCGCTTCGAGCGGAAAACCAATAAACAAAGGAGACAGACCGTGAATAGCGTCGAACGAAGGATTGAAAAACTCGAATCGACTATGGAAGTAAATAGGAACCCCGAAACGGTTACCTGGACACTGGCGGGCGGCGAAAGCGTGACCTTTACCCGGTCTATGAACCCTGCAAAGGATATCATTGCGGCGTGTGAGGAAATGGAAAATGCGGGAAAATAAAGAAAAGTCGGGCGGCATGGGTGAACTAAAAGTAATCGAAGGCGGGAAGGTTAAAAAGATGTTAACAAAAGGCATATCCCCCCTCTTTGCTAAAAAACCTATTCAAAATATCAATGATGCGCGTAAAATGCTGTCTAAACTCATTCATGGTTTTCAGATGGGCACCATCGAAAGTACCGACGCAAAAACGTTATGCTATTTGTTAATTTCGTATTGCCAACTGGTAAGGGATACTGACTTCGAGGACCGGATTAAAGCACTCGAAACGAAAGTAGGGAAAAGATGAATATGAAATCAAGGTTAGACCGGCTTGAATGGAAGATTAACGGCACTTCCAACAACTTGAAGAAAAACTAAGCGGAAGGAAGTGAAATGGACTTCAGGAAACGAATTGAAAACATTGAAAAAATGGTAGGTAAAGACGGCTTGCCATGCCCTCCACCCTATCTTGATGTGCAGGCGATCAACCCGGATGGAAGTATGGGAAAGGTATTCAGAATTGACTTCAAAATTGATAATCCAACCTTAAACAACGATGAAAGGCGGAAGACATGATTAACAGGGAATTAGGAGAGGCATTATTTCAGATCGGACGGCAGTTTTCCCGTCGCGTGCAATCGAACCGCGAGAATAAACTGCAAAAATTAGAACCTCGGCGCAAAGTTGCCATTGAAGGCGGAATGGCTCGCATTGATCAGGAAAAAACTGCACGCAAAGCGCAAGAGTTTGAGCAGAAGCAGGCCCCCCGGGCAACTGAAATGAACCAATTAAATGATTCCAACAAAGAACTTTCCGATGAACAGAAATCCCAGCAGGAGCTTGGAGCGGAAACCACCCGCGATATTGCCAAATACAGGAAACCTTCATCCATTGATAAAAAGCCTATTACATTTGGACTGACCCCTGCCGGAATTGATCACGGCACGGTTCAGAGTAGCAAATATACTCCGCCGTCAAGATACGAACCCGGGCAGCGGCTCGGACTTGATCAAGCCGCTGGAGTGCTGCCACTGGCTAAAGGCATATGAAATCCGATTAAAGAAGACCAAAAGGCGAGCAAGGTAGCGCAAGAACGACTAAAGACGGGAAAAACAATTAAAAAACTCGGAATACTTAACGGATTAGAAATGTACAGGAAATAAAGTTTAACCTGAAAAGAAGGAAAAATGGAACAGGTTATTGAACCCGAACTGATCGATTCCCGCGAACTGGCGCGCTTGTTATCGGTATCGGTGAAATTCATTGAGAAGCATCGGCAGCATATCGCCGGGGGCATGAAGATCGGCGGCGCATGGCGTTTCCGGTTATCCGATATCCGCTCCCGGATCGCTACCGGGCGGGATGTTGTAGTAAAAAATAGCAGGTGACGGTGATGGCGGAATTATATTTCCATCCGTGTGGTGCAGGCGATAGAAAGGCATCTATCGCATGGCACTGATTAAGATCGGCCCGAACAAGTGGCGTATTATCGTTTCCGTTCGTGTTTACGGAATAGCGGAACCTGCCAAAAAGCGGGAAACGTTTTTCGGTACGAAAACGGAGGCGGAAGCGCGACAGGCTGAAATCATTAAAGACCTTCGCAATCCCCGCTCTTTGACACCCCGGCACGTGAAGCACTTTTCAGAAGCGGTTGAAGTATTCAGAGAGAAACGCGGCCCGTTTTCACCGTCACACGATAACAAGGTAGCGTTTCTAAAAGAGGAAACAGGTCATATCATCCTTGAAGAGTACCCCGACTGTTTTGAAGCTTATCTACGGGTTTTAAAAAGAACACCAACAAGGCGGCATAGGCAGCGATCGGCAGCAAGCATCAATCGGTATATCGAGATCGTCAAAGCAGTTTTCGGATTACTGGTTGAACTGGAAATTATTGAAAAGAATCCGATCACAAAAACCAGGTTCCCGAAGGGTGAAGAGAAAGCCCGTGACCGATACCTCACGGAAGAGGAGCGGTTGCGGCTCATCAATACCATCCGGGAGCATCGGCCTTATATCCTGCCGTTCATTGAGTATTCTATTGCCGTACCGTGCAGAAAAACGGAGCTGGTGACGGCACGGCGCGAACAATACAACCCGTTCACGAATACCATCTACATTCCCGACAGCAAGGCGGATATACCGATCAATAAGCCCGTTCCGGTGCCGATGGTCGATTACTTCCGTTCCATCCCCCCGGACTGCCCGTATTTGTTTTACCGGCAGGATGAGGATGGAAAGTATCATCCCCTTGGAACACTTCAAAAACCCTGGGCATTCTGCTTAAAGAAAGCAGGGTTGGCTAATGTCAGGATTCACGACCTTCGGCACGTCGCTGCAAGCGATCTGTACGCGGCGGGGGTGCCGGAACGTGAGATTATGGATATCGCGGGATGGAAAACCCCCATGCTTTCAACGTATCGTCACCGGGATTCCCTGAAATCCGCACAGAAGATAAATACCCTTTTTCGAAAGGGCGACTCCCCGACCTTTTTTTCATCGGCTGTCAATCAATAGCGTTACCACAAAGTTACCACAAAATTGAAATGTTACCACAAAGTTACCACATTTTTAGAGTAAAAAATAGTAAAATCGGGTAGGATGCCCGATACCGAAAATGGGTTGTGGAGAATAAAAAACCCCTCAAATCCGCTCAATTTTACGGTTTTTGAGGGGTTTCAGGATGGTAGCGCTACGGGGAATCGAACCCCGGTTTAATGGCTGAGAACCACTCGTCCTAGGCCACTAGACGATAGCGCCATGAATTTCAAATCCGCTTCTAAATGGCTGGGGTGCAAGGATTTGAACCTCGATACCTGGAGCCAGAATCCAGAGTCCTGCCATTGGACGACACCCCAAACAGGCAATAAAAATATATCATCGACGAAAATATGGCAATCGGCTTATGCGTGCAGGGAATGGTAGCGGAGGACGGTGAATTTTTTCGGGACTCCTGATATTTTGTCCATTTTCTAT
This sequence comes from Chitinispirillaceae bacterium, assembly GCA_016929415.1. Classification (GTDB taxonomy): domain Bacteria; phylum Fibrobacterota; class Chitinivibrionia; order Chitinivibrionales; family Chitinispirillaceae; genus JAFGNB01. The sequence goes on from JAFGIW010000220.1 coordinate 8,917, forward strand.
CCAATGGTTCAATGTATTTTATTGCGAAATAGGGAAGGAAAGGTATCGTGGCTTCACAACGGCGTGAACTGTCGGAATTCGAGAAACAGTATCTTGATGATGCCGCACGATTAGCGATTACCAGTAACACCATCGAGCCTGAGCTATATACCCGCTATAATGTCAAACGGGGATTGCGCAATGCGGACGGGACGGGGGTGCTTGTCGGTCTGACCAGTATCGGAGATGTACACGGTTACATCATGGTAGATAATGAAAAAGTGCCGGATAAGGGACGTCTGCGGTATCGGGGAATCGAAATCGAAGATATCGTAGATGGTTTTCAGAAGGAGCATCGTCTCGGATTCAACGAGGTGGTTTATCTTCTCCTGTTCGGTGTCCTTCCATCGGCTCAACAGTTGGAACATTTCAGGGGAATGCTCGATGCCTGCAGGGAGCTGCCGGAAGGTTTTACCGAAAATATGATCCTTAAGGCGCCCAGTTCCGATATCATGAACAAGCTGGCCCGTTCGGTGCTGGCATCCTATTCTTACGATGAAAATCCCGATGACATCAGTGTGAAAAACGTGCTGCGCCAATGTATTGAATTAATCTCACGTTTTCCGACCATGGTTGCGTATGGGTACCAGGCGAAAAATCACTATTATGATAATAAAAGCCTCTATATCCACAAACCGCAATCGGGTTTGAGTATTGCCCAGAACTTTCTTCATATGATCAGGGCCGACAGCTCTTTTACCGAGATCGAAGCGGAAATGCTTGACCTTGCGCTGGTGCTCCATGCGGAGCATGGCGGGGGCAATAACAGTGCGTTCGCCCTGCATGTCGTCTCTTCAACGGATACCGATACCTATTCAGCCATTGCCGCCGCTGTGGGTTCGCTTAAAGGAACCAAACACGGAGGCGCAAATATCAAGGTGGCGAACATGATGGATTTTATCCGTGAATCGCTCGCCGACTGGAAGGATGAAGATGAGCTGCGGCATCTTCTTCAAAAGATCCTGAATAAAGAGGCATTCGATCAGACAGGTCTGATTTACGGTATCGGGCATGCGGTGTATACGATTTCCGACCCGCGTACGGTCGTTCTTCGGGAAAAGGCCGCTGAACTTGCATCGGTAAAAAACAGGGAGGATGAGTATCACCTCTATCAGACGGTCGAGCGGCTTGCCCCGTTGGTGCTTGCGGGGGTCAGAGAGCGCGGTAAAGTTATTGCGACAAATGTGGATTTTTATTCCGGCTTTGTCTACGATATGCTCAACATTCCGCGGGAACTTTACACGCCGATCTTCGCGATCTCACGGATCGCCGGATGGTCGGCACATCGCATTCAGGAAATCGTCAGCGGCGGCAAGATCATCAGACCCGCCTATAAGAGTATTTCAGAGCGGCAGCCGTATATTCCTCTGGCGCAGCGCGAAACCCGATTAACCCAGTTCTACAGTGTTTGACCTGCTATTCCGAGAGGACGGGGGATGAAAATATTTTTCAGCGCAATCGGACAGGATTCTCATCGTTTCGAACCGGAATCAACAGTCAAGCCGCTCATGCTCGGGGGGGTTCACCTGCCCGACGCTCCCGGGCTGGCGGGAAACAGCGATGCGGATGTCATTCTCCACGCTCTCTGCAATGCGCTTTCCGGACTGAGCGGCAGTACTGTCCTGGGCACCCGCACCGATACGCTGTGCAATGAGCAGCGTATCATTGACAGCAGGGTCTACGTCCGGGAAGCGCTTTCAACCCTCAAGGGGATCGAACCGGTCCATGTTTCCATATCGGTTGAAGCGCGCCGTCCGCATCTATCCCGCCATAGTGACGCGATCCGTCAATCAATCGCGGGCCTGTTGTCGCTGCCGATAGAGCGGGTCGGATTGACAGCGACTTCGGGGGAGGGGTTGACCGCGTTCGGCAGCGGCGAAGGAATCCAGGCGTTTGTTATTGTCTCCGCCTGCCGCTCGATCAGTGAAGGTTGAAATCACCGGTATCGATGCCTGTCGGGAGCGCTTTCCCGCTATAACCACACAAGCGGTTACTCGATTTTATGGCGGCAGAAGAAACTGACCAGGACGGTATAGGGAAATCGTCGACGATAATCTGAAAACAGCTGGCCGTAGTAATGAAAGGGTTGTGAAGCTTTTTTTTCCGATTGAATGACGGCGATTGCAGGCAGGGTATAGATGAAACGCTGATCGTCGCGCAGACGCTCGGCCTGGAGCCGTACCGGCATCGAAAGCGTATCTTTGACAAATTGTACTGTCGTAAGAATAACGGAGATCCTGACCGTGGGATTGTCATAGTCGTCCACCATGGTATAGAGTCCGTATTTCTGGCACCGGCGGAATTCCGCCTGGAGCCGTTCCCAGATCTCATCAAAGGTTTTGAGGAGTATTTTCTGCTGCTGCGGATCAGACGGCCAGTCGGGGAGATGTTCCACCTGAGCTTCACTGATGAGCGGTGAAAGGCACAACCGTTCATCGGCGACGGGAATGGTAGCCGCAGCAACATACGTCTCACTCCGGTGCGGCGGCATACAGCCGGCCAGGAGGAACCAAACCATGCATATCCCTATCGGCTTTTTCACGGCGTAACCAGCAGTTTGTGGCGGGAGCGGGAGGGACTGGGACTGACGAGCGAAGGATCGTCCCGGGCGATGACTACCGTGTAGGTGCCCGGTACAACAGCAGAGCCGGAACTTGTGCAATACCATGTATGTTGTCCCGGTATGTCGGGAACTGATGATTGTGCGGTCGCTTCGGAATAACGCCACAGCAGCGAACCGGTGATGGCATAAATAAAGATGTCGCTGATACCACTGCCGCGGATATTCACCTTCCCCTGTTGCCGGCGCAGCGACACCGGGTTTGGAAAAATGCTTATATCGCGGTAAACGGGGATGGTATCGACGGGGATTGAATCCAGTTGGAGAGAGAGGGTAACGTCTCTTTGAGAAGTGACCGGATCGCCGTTGGTTATTATAATCACTATCTCCTTATAATCCTTCCACGGCGAAATCGTAGCGGTTCCCTTACCGTGTTCATCGATAGTTATCGGCAGAAATGAGTCGGTGTTCTGTTTCCGCAGGAGTATGGAGCACGCCCAGCCGGTGCCCGCCGTATGGTCGGTCGCTATCGTATCGCCTGAAAACAAGAGGTTCATCGAATCCTCATGGTTTTCGCGGGGAATAAGTCTGATGTGTGCGGCACTGTTAAGGGCGACGGACCTTCTGATGGTCGCGGCCAATGGAGCAGCACTGGCGGTGCGCATCCTGAAAAGCCCGGCATCCGCAATGAAGATGGCGGTATCCGCCCGCGGGCCGGTATAAAAGGAGGCGGTATGAAAACCGTGCAGCACCTCGACCCAGGGGCGTCCCGACTGCATCGCCGTGGCGGATAAATTTTCGTGGAAAGGCGTTCGACGCGTATAGTTGGTAAAGTGCATCGAGCGGACGAAGTCGATACTGTTGCCGGGTGGAAAGTGTTTGAAAAGATAGACCAGCAGGATCGCGTTCGTATACACGAGATCGGAGGTGGTCCGGCTGAAAAAGGAGATTCCCGGATTGTTGAAATAGTTCTGCGCATACTGAAGATAGTCGTTGACTGAGTCGAATGCAAGCTCCTCCATGCTGACGGCCGTGCCTTCAGTCCAGCTCAGCGGAAAATCATCAAGCCAGATATCCAGGAGAACATTCCAGCTCATCGCGTACTGTATGGCATGAAAAAACTCGTGCGCACAGGTGACCCGCATGCCGTCAATGGGGCGGGTGTCGTAGCCGAGTCCGCTCCATTCGGCACCCGACCAGTCATTGCGTAATGAAATGGTGCTTGGATAGCCCCGTACTCCCGGCAACGTATCATGAAGATAGGTCATGCCGTAATAGCTCTCATCCTGTGCCTCTACCACGACTTTATACCGTTCCGATAGGTGGTCCTCGTCCTTATAGGAAAGCGGAGCGATGAAGCCGAACCGGTCAATTTCCATTGACCAGCTGCTGTCGAGTGCGAAAGCCGTCTCGTCGATATAATCGGGGATACCGTTTGACTGCAGTGTCCCGGCCCGCCAGTTCGTTGACAGGAATCCATAGTTGTCGGCGGTATCGACGCCGTTTGGTCCGGAGGTCGTATAGTAGATTTCAAAATGACCGCCCGGTGAATCATAGTGTTGGAAAGAGTCGGGAAGTTGGGCCGCCCGCTTATAAAGTTGCCTGAACTGCGGTGAAAACCGGTTCCATGCTTTTGCCACAAGCAAAAGATCTCGTTCAAGGGGAGGGGGTGTTTTATCCACGGGAACTTCAGGATGATGGCGGCGAAGGATGCGATTTCCAAAAAAAGGCTGCAAACGGTTTTCAAGCGACTGCACGTCGGCCGCACTCATACGGACATGCATCTCCGTTGGCGCCTGTTGAAAGCGTTGTGATTTGGCATTGCTGCGGCCTGCGGTAAGCAGCATAAAGGTTATCGTTAAACCGGGCAGCCGGCTTGCGAACCGTGAAAAACACATCGCGTGTTCCCGATCGATTTTAAAAGAGTCATCTGGAGATATAGTACGATGTCCCGGGTGACTATGGTATAAAAAATACACTCCGAGGTCCCCGGAAGGAAAAAAAACAGGCGTTTTCACAACGCCTGCTTTCAAATTATTTACCCCTTTACTCTTCCACTCCTCTCTGAATGTGGGGAAGCCGAGAGGAGTGGAGGCACACAAGGGAGGTGCTCAGAGTTCCGGGTTATTCTTTATCTGTATCGGATTTTATCAAGCTCCACTTTAGTCTTTTTTACACGGATGAAAATTGTTCATCAAGAATCGCCAATTCAGGAAACTCTTTCCGGTAGGTATCGAAGATAGTCCGGGTTTCTGCAATTCTGTTGCATGACCGTGCCGCATCGAGCAGATTGAGATAGGTATCGGTCTCGGTCGGATTGAGTTTGATCGATTCCACGAAAAGAACGAAGGCGTCCTCGAATCGCTCCTGATAGTAGGAGATGATTCCCAAACCGCAGAAAGCATCTGCACTGGGTCCCTCCACATCGTTGGCGCACAGAAAAAGCTCCATTGCCTGGTTGAGATGTCCCGCATCAAGTTCCTTGCGGGCCTCTTCGATTCTCGGACTGTAGATCCCGACGGAGAGAGCCCGCTTGCTGGTATAAATAGCTTCGCCCTGTTCTCGAATACTTTCATGCAAAATAGCGATTTCTTCAAGTTCGGGATTTACCGCACAGGCTTTCTCAAAAACAGGTTTGACCTCATTGATTTTTTTAAGCTTCAATGCCGCGTCGAAAAGGTTAACCAGTGCATCACTGTAATCGGGATATAATGAAACGGATTTCAAAAACATGGCGTATGCATCGTTCCAGTTTTTCTGAACCCAGCAGAGGATACCCATGTTATTGAATGCACGCCAGTTTTCCGGATCATTTTCAACGATCGTAACGAGAATACCCGCCGCTTCAGAGAGCTTATGAGCGGCGATTGCCTCTTCGGCCATTTTATTTTCTTCTTTAAATCGTTCTTGAGGAACGGTATCTTTAGAAAGCATATACCTTCTCCTTACCTCCCGTTCATCACGGCGATCGGTGAAAGATGGGAGTGAAAAGTCCCGGGACCAAATGGTTTGAAATTAATATACATTGCATTGATAAGCCGGTAAAAGTGAATCAGTGAATCAACAGGAAATAATTTAATGGAAAAGGGCGTTTCGTTCCTTCAACCAGTGCTCCCGCTTGAAAGTATCGCCGCTCTCCCGGGTAACTATGCGCGGGCGGCAAACAGGTGGTTTCTAGCAGTCTTTGTATTTTTCACGCTTGTCTTTAGTGAAGATGAAGTGGAAATAACCGCGAACCCGTCAAAAATGGCGTATGCACCTTCGGATACCGTGATTATTGCCTTAAAGGTTCATTTACCGCCGGAATATGTTTTATACGGTAATCCGAAGGGGCCCGGTGTGGGACGTCCGGTCGCTATTTCAATCGCGTGTGATGATCCGGGTGTCAGATGGCTTGCAGTGAAGAAATTGAAGGCTGAGAAGTATGGCCCCTCCTTCGGTGAGTGGGTCTGGGTCTATCGAAATGAAACTTTTTTTTTCTGTACCGGAGTTATTGCATCTGAATACAACGGGGAAAATCAGACCTGCAAGGGTTCAATCATTTTCGAAGGCCTGCTGTGTCGTGATGCATGCAGAATGCTGGTGAAGTTAGTCCCGTTTTTGTTTACCATAGCGGTGAAAGATCGGGCTGCAGACCGGTTTGGCGCTTTTGCCGATATTCAACCAAAGTATAAAAGTGCTGCCTGGATGATGGATCTTCAGCCTGTCCCGGAAAAATACGGCAGTGACAAAGAACCGTTGCATGATACGCGATTACGGTGGAAGAGACTTTTAGATTGATCGTTACTCATTTAACCCGAATTATTCATAAACTTTTCTACTGCGGCGCTGGACTGCCTGTCATCTCAGGCCGTCCTCACTCAACGCATCCTCAAAATACTACAAGTATTCCTGCGGTACGTTTCGCTGCGGGAGGCCCGATTTGACAGGCATTGCAGTGCCTCGTGACGAAAATTCATGAATAATTCGGGTTAAAATCAGCCTGTCCGCCCGAGTCGGTATGAAGCGACTGTCCGGAAAAATTATCTTCTATAATGTGATCACGATCACATTTTCTGAGTTGCGGGTGTTGTATATTATTTCAGAAAAACGACATTCATATTCATCATTATTCATTTCCCCAGAGTCTTGCGGAGGATACGTATGGCGTCACGAAAGGCAAATGAAGCACAGTTCCATCTGATCTGCGGCGATCTTGATGAAAAGACGTTTGAGGTGGCGGATTTTTCGGGGGTTGAAAGTATTTCGACACCGTATCGATTCGATATAACCCTGTTGTCGGTTAAAGCCGATATCCAGCCCGAAGAAATTATTGGAAAACCATCCACTCTTTTCATTTATCGCAATGGCGAGTATGTACCTTTTTCGGGTATCATAAATGAGTTTCAACTTATTGACAAGAATGTGGACTTTATCACCTATAGCGCCCGCCTGGTTCCAAAACTCTGGGTATGCGGTATCAATCAACAAACGAAAATATTTCAGAATACGGATGTCGTTTCTATTATCAAATCGGTGTTGGACAATGCGAATATTACCAACTATGAGTTTTCCACCAAAAGCTATCCCAAGCAGGAGTATGTGGTGCAATATCAGGAATCCGATCTTAACTTCATTTCACGTCTGATGGAAAACGCGGGAATCTGGTATTTCTTTAAAGAGATGTCGATATTGCCTGAAGAGGTCGGCGCAGGTGCGACGACCGAGAAAGTGGTCATTACCGATAAACCGTCGCTTTTCAGTGATATCGACGGCGAATCAACGATACTATTCCGTTCGGCATCCGGTCTCAATGAGCGCATCGAACAGGAACAGAAGGAATCGGTCAACCAGTTACGGCTTGAGAAGCACATCATTCCCAGGGAAGTGTTCCTGAAAAATTATAACTATCGCAAACCTGAAGTTGAATTGAGCGGAAAGCAGGCGGTCAAGGACGGTTTTGAAGGTACGGTTTATAACTACGGGGGTGATTACAAGGAGCCCGGTGACGCGCAGGCGGCCGCAAAAGTGCTGTCGAACCGGATACAGTCGCACCAGTCGAATATCAGCGGATCGAGCAATTGCAGGGGCTTCAGGGCGGGCCACCGTTTTACCCTCAGCGAACATTTCCGTGACGATCTCAACTCCACCTATGTTTTTATTCAGGTCAACCACACCGGCGGACACCTCGCCGGCGGGACGGCGGTGGTAACGTATGAGAATCAGTTCCGGTCGATACCCGCCGAGGCAGCTGAAAATTTCGCCCCTGAAAAAAGGACGGTGGTCCCGAAAATAAACGGCGTGATTACGGCGATGATCGAGGCCAACGGCGGCGAATACGCCTCCCTCGACGAAACCGGCCGCTACAAGGTACGCCTGCCGTTTGATCTGACCGATGAAAAGAATAATTGCAAAGGGTCGAAATATGTCCGTCTGGCACAGCCCTACAGCGGTGCGCAATATGGCATGCATTTCCCCTCCCATGAAGGCGCCGAAATGGTTCTCGCGTGTATCGACGGCGATCCGAACAAGCCGGTGGGAATCGGCACGGTCCCTCATGCGAATACGATCTCCCCGGTGGTGGACAAAAACAAATTCCAGAACATCATCCGCACCGCCGGCGGCAATGAACTGCTGATGCACGACGAGGATGGAAAACAGCGCATCCAGCTCACGACCAACGGTAAACATGTCGTGACAATGGACGATGAAAAGCAGGCGATTTCCATTACCTCAACCGATAAAAATGCAATGGTGATCGACGATCCGAATAAAAAAGTCGAGATCAACAGCGGAAAACACGGTATAGCCATGAGCTATGCCGACGGCAAGGAGGGCATCGTTATCACCACCGCCGCCGGGCATGTCATTAAAATCGACGACGCCAACGAGCGCCTCACCATTCAGACCAAGGGCGGCCATATTTTCGATATGGACGACAGCGGCAATAAAATCATGGTGAAAGATAAAAGCAGCAAAAACACGGTCACCCTCGACGGCGGCGGAGGCCTCATTCTCGATTCCAAGGGGAAGATCGACATCAAGGCCGCGCAGGACCTGACGATCTCCGCCGCGAACATTAAAATCGATGCGAAGGCGAAAATCGAAGCGAAAGCGACCATGGACATGAAGCTCAAGGGCATGAATGTGGAAGTCAAGGGCGACATGGGAATGAAGGTGGAGGCCGGGATGAATATGGAACTCAAGGGCGGAATTCAATCGAAACTGAGCGGAACCATGCTCGACCTTAGTGGCTCGGCAATGACCAAGGTCCAGGGCGGAGTGGTGATGATTAATTAGGGAGGGTAGAGACGCACGGCCGTGCGTCCCTGCGTTTGGAAAAAGAGGAATAATGGTATGGGAAAACCTGCAGCGCGATTGGGAGACATGACCGCCCACGGGGGTTCGATAGTCGGCCCTGGTGTCCCGACGGTACTGATCGGGGGTATGCCCGCCGCTACCCTGGGAGACATGCACGTCTGTCCTATGGTAACTCCCGGAACGCCGCCCATTCCGCACGTCGGCGGGCCGATCTCGCTCGGCAGCGCCGGGGTCCTCATTGGTAAAAAACCAGCCGCCCGCATGGGCGACATGGCGGTGTGCGTGGGACCGCCGAGTACGATCATTTTAGGTTGCCCGACCGTTCTCATCGGCGAAGCTGGAGGCGGCGGCGGCGGCGGTGGCGGCGGTGGGGGAGCGGGAGCCGGAGGCGGAAGCGCGAGCGCGGCGAATGCCGCGCTGGTGAGTGCGTCGATTGCGGGGCAGTCTGTGGATGAGATAAGCAGTCATTTTATTGATTTGAATTTTGAGGATAAAGCGAAATTGCCGGTCGGTGGAATGCACTACAAACTCACCTTTCCCGACAATGCAGAAGCCACCGGCTTTCTCGGCAAACAGATCAAACGTACCGGGGTGCCGGAGGGTAATTATACCGTCGACATTCGGGGAATCGTGGATGCGCAGTGGTCGGTGAAGCAGGCGAATGTTGAGGAGGATGTAGACATACAAATTGACGTTATCGGTATTGATGCAGGAGAAAAGGCGATCATTAAGATATATGAGCAGTCTAGTTTTGGTGATGTTCTTCGCGATATGCTTGAGGCTCAGGTTTCAGGTGATTCGATAACGGCACGATGGAAATATACACGGAAAGAAGAGAATTCCATACCTGAATTAGTACAAAAGCCCGGAGGTCCTATACAGCTTACCTATTGTTACTTCAGGGTCGATGTTGCCGGATGTTCCGAACGATCGGGAATGCTTCTTATCAACGACGAACTGGAACTGCTGCTGACAAATGATAAGGGGGAGGCCGTCGCGAATGAACCGTATCGTGTCAGACTGCCGACTGGTGAAATCCGTCAGGGGACTCTCGACTCAGACGGAAAAGCCACAGAACGTCAGATTTCGCCGGGGAAGGTTCAGGTAACATTTCCTGATTCAGAAAATGTAAAAAAACTGCCTTCATAGAAAGACTGATTATGGCACTTGCACTTCATGGGGTAATTGCCGATGCAATCGTCGGATTCCAGACAATACCAGGTGTTGACGCTGCAAGCCTTTTACAGGCAGGACCAGCAAAAAAGAAAGACAATGGCGGTACAACCACGGATATTCCCCCTCAGGGTGGAGGATTTTATTGTTTCAAAATGGGCGCCGATTCCTCTCTGGATTTCGAACTTCTCGGTACGGACTATACGTTGCAGCACCATTCGACTGCCAACAAGGAAAACAATCCTGCAGGATCCTCTACAATTGCTGTCTGGAAGGATCTCGGTGCGAAAAACAGTCTGGAAGGCGTGCAGCGGCGATTACAGATTCTTGGTTATTACAAAGGGATCGTTGATGGTATACGAGGGAGAAAAACCGAGGAAGCGACACTCTCTTTTCAGGCGGATAATGTGCTTCGTACCGATGGCCTTGATACTGATGGAACGACGCAGAATAAAATTGACAGTATTTGTACGGGACCCGATGTGGAGTTATCGACAGCTGTCGTGCCTCTATTACCCATAATTAATCACGTAGTTAGAAGAACGCTCGTTAAATTCGAACGCGCACCTGACGGTTCGGATCCAAAAAAAACCTCGGGGAATCCGAGTCCATTTGCACCCGAAATCGATGACCGCGGATTTGTAACGGCAGATACACTGGGAACAAACGAAAAAGGACCCGCACTCTGTATCATTAAAGATACCGAAGTTCGCATCAAAATCCTTCGAACCTGCATCGCCAATGACGCGCCGCTTTATCTGAAATCCGGTGACGGAACGAAACTGGAAATTGTGTCACCCGAAAAGCTGCCAAAGGCGTCATCGTGCATAATAAAATTGAAGGGGCTTGCTGATGGCTCAACCTCACTTAAAGTAATGTACAAAAAAGATGCGGTTGAGGTCGTGGCCGGTGAACTGCTGGTGCATATCGTTTCACAGTTGAGTTTTAAAGTTCGCCCCTATTATGTCACCATCGCAGATACGGCCGGGAATAATCCGAAGGCACCGGCAGATTCCAAGAATGATTTTATAAAGGCATTTGACGTAGCCAAGCGCATCTGGTGGCAGTACGGCATCACCTTCAATATCCAGGCATGGAGGGATAAAAAGGCTCGTTTGCCTCTTGCCGGAGAAATGGATTCGACCAAAGCGGATTTCGATACAGTTATGAATACCAACGACACCGCCGGTAATGCATCCGAACAAAACCTTATCAATGTACTTTTTGTCAATAAAATAACCGATGCCTATGGAATTACCTGGGATGCTGGAGATTTCAGCTGGCCGAACGGCATAGGTATGATGATGAATCCAAAGGGCATTACCGCCACGGGAATAGATCTGGCACATGAGCTTGGCCATTTTTTCGGGTTAGCGAATTGTTTGAACGGTAATTCTTCCGTGCACGCTGAGGATGATCCGGATGACAGCCATAAGAAAAAGGACATCTGGTCGATTCGTCGATTAATGTATGGAGGGTATCCGAAACCTGACCGTCCTTCAGACCGCTGGGCACATGACGTAGGTTACGGAGACGGACGATACGGATGCATGTTAACGATAAGGAATAATCCAAAGGATAATAATGATAATGAAATACAGAATGCACGGACACGGTCCGCGGAAGCTACTTTTTATCGTAAGCCTTGAAAATTCATGAATAAAAAACAGCTGCTATTCATCTCGTTTTTCACCGTATTCTTTGCGTTACCTTCTTGCTCAGATAAGATGGAAAAAAATGAATGTGCCGCCTCGCCGGGAAGAAACGAATTTGGTAAAAGGAGTCGCCGAATGGAATTAGATCAACTAAAAAATAAAATAGCACTTGCTGATGGAGATGCCGTTTCCATAGCTGATACGGTATCAGATAAAGGCGGAGCAGTGTCAGTTATACGCCCCTTCCTCTCGGATAGCAATCCGGAAATACGTTTAGTTGCTGTCGATTGCCTGTCGATTATCCAGCATCCGGAATCAATAAAACTGATGGCTCACATGCTTTCTGATTCATTTGATCGCATAAGAACCATTGCACTCCAGACGCTTTACTCGAATCACGATACATCAATATTGCCTCAATTGATCACAAATTTAAAAAATTCCGATCCGAAAATAGCTTCGGGGGTTGCACTGATTATCGGGTACATTGGAAATACATCAGCAGTACCTGCATTGAAAAAACAGATTGAAATTGAAGAACGGGAGAAGGTAAAAAGGGACCAGATACTTGCATTAGGAAGATTGGGTGACAGAGATGCACAAAAGACAATTGCTGAACAGATAAAAATTCCCGATTCGGTGACAAGAATGAAAATTATTGAAGATATAAGATATATAAATGATAAGCGAATCGCACCCTACCTGTATTATGCAATGGACGATTATGGCAAGGGAAAAAATATCGGATCAAAGAACAAACCGGTGTATGCCCGTGTTCTGGATGAGGCTATAACACTTGCAGCTAAATTGATGGGTAATCCCTTTTCATTTTCGATAAAAGAGTATGAACTCTATACTGATGAAGAAAGAACGGAAGCGAGAACAAAATTAGAGCCATTGACAAAATAGGTATTTTGCTTTTTATTCCATAGTAGATAATTATTGGTAATTTTTTCTGAAAGCCAACGCTATGAACACCAACAACCTTTTCCAACTCACCTTTCCCGACTCCGACTGGAAGGAAACCACCACCTACACCTTCGAAGGCCCGAACGACAGCGGGGTGCAGCACAATCTGGTGCTTGCAATTATGGATGATTTTCCAAAAAATGTCGAATTGAAGGATTGGGCAAAAGCTCAGTGCGACGTATCGACTCACCTGCTCCCGGGATTTGAATACGTTGAAGAAAAGGAAAATACCCTCCCGTCCGGCGTCAAGACTTACGAAATTGTTTACAAGTACATTCCCGCGGACGAGGTGATACTGTTCCAGAAGCAGTGGTATATGTTTATCGACGAGAAAGCGTACATTTTTACCTCGACCTTCAGCAAGAAGACCCTGAACACCATCTTAAATGACGTGGCGAGGATTGTGGCGAGTTTGCGGGTGGGGAAGGGGGAGGAAGAGGGGCGGGAATACAGAATACAGAATACAGGAGACAGAAGGAAGAGGGAATGAATCGAAAACCTGCAACGAGTTTCAGAGACTTGATAGTTTGGCAAAAAGCGCATGCGCTGGTTCTGGATATTTATCGATTCAGTGATCTTTTCCCGAAAACCGAATTGTACGGTTTAACTTCCCAGTTACGACGGGCTGGAGTATCCATTCCGGCGAATATCGCTGAAGGATTTAAGAAGAAATCAAAACCGGACAAAGCGCGTTTTATGAATATTGCCCAGGGGTCATTGGAGGAATGCAGATATTATTTTATTCTTTCGCAGGACTTGGGTTATGGAAATACCGAGCAATTATTGATTAATACTGACGAAGTAGGAAAATTGCTTGATACGTACACTCAATCCATTCTGTCTTCTGTCTCCTGACTTCTGTCTTCCAATCTTCAAAGGATTTCCCATGCCCACTTTCACCAAACCATCCGATGCCGTTCAAAAGATCCAGGTCGAGTCCCATCTGATCTATGCGATCTGGTCGCACCCGCGCGCGCACGCGGGACAGGAGGCACCGCTTGAGGTAAAAACGTCCTTGGTCGGCAGCGGGGCGAAAATAAAGATCACCTGTTACACCGAAAAAGGTAAAAAACTCGACAAGGTCGAGGGAACGGTACTCAACAACCGGTACAAGGGTAATGTGCTGTTACCGGACAATGTCAAACCCGACGACATGATATATTTCGAGGTGGAACTTCCGAAGAACGGCCTCAAGGGCGAATCGAATTCCATTCCGGTGCGGCCGGCGATTCAGGTTACCAAAATAGAGTGGGACCGCCAAGATGTGAAGCGGGAAGACGTCGTCACCATGAAGTGTCAATTTAAAAGCGGGGTCATGGATGGCGACGAGGCAACCGTCATTATTTACGAACACAATCCCAACAGTTGCGATTTCAAGGTGGTGTCGATTCCCACGACGATAAAAGACAATAAAGTCGAGATGCAGTGGGAGTTTGATTACCAGGACGATACGATCCAGATTCCAACGGATGAGGAGATGAAACCGTATCAGAAAAATTATGCGAATCCTCAATTCTTTTTTATGGTGCTGGTAGACGGTGTCAGGATCGGGGAGAAGCGGGAAAGCGGGTTGATGGTTTTTAAAGATGGGGTGGAGATAAATTTGATGCAGCATTCGGGCTTTGCCGTTGCCGATGCGACGTTTACCGTCTTTTTTGCCGACGGCTCCACCGTTGACGGAAAACTTGACGACAAAGGTTATGCAAAGGTGGATAAAAGCCCACCCGGTCCGTATAGGGTGGAGATCAAGAGTGTGGGATCGGTTACTGCGGTAAAGAGTACCGGTGGTGGGGCCGGTGGAACTGGTGGAACTGGTGGAACTGGTGGAACTGGTGGTGCTGGTGGTGCTGGTGGTGCTGGTGGTGCTGGTGGTGCTGGGGAGGGGAAAACGAATGAGGCTGAAGAATCCGATGCGAAGAATGCTGAAGATAATGATATTTTAACATTTCCAGATACAACGTTTAAGGTTAAGAAACCAACTATGACAGTTCAGGCGTGTCTTGATACACTGCCAAAGGAGTTTAGAAAAAATTTTCGGTTGGCAGTAGAAGATGTGATTAAGGAGATGTATAAACTTGGTATTGCTATGGGAGTTAAAAATAACGTACATGCCGGATACCGAACGTTCGCGACACAAAATGGCATTGATCCAACGAAAACAAAAGCCGGGCCGGGTGAATCTTTTCACAATTATGGTATTGCAATTGATCTGGGAGTCATGGAATGGGTTGATGAAGATGGTAAAAAATATAACGATTTTTGGTTGGGAACGATGGACAGCATCCAGAAGTATAAGGGATTTTCAAAAAAAATTTGGCAGAAGCGAAATGCTTCAGGTGCATCTAAGTTATATTCTCTGTCATTTGAAACTATCCATTTACAATATGTTTCTGCGGATACCAGTGGAAAAGGTGCTCTTATTAAATGTTTAAACAAGGCAGCTCAAGACCTTGGAGATACAAAGTGGAAATATCGATCGGGTACCGGTAAAACTTACGAATGCACACTTGGAACTGATGCGACATGGGTAAATGTCGGCACCGCGAAACAACTATGGGGAAAAACAGCCACCGGTTGTACCGCTGCTCAAAAGGATAAAATAAAAACTCATATGGATAAAGCCGAAACGATTGCATTAACAATCGATCTGTAAGGAGGAGGGTTATTTTGCTGAAGAAAATGTTATTTGTCATGGGTATAGCCGCTGCTCTATCGTATTCCTTTTCAGCGGACACTTTATCGATTGTTAAAATAGTCAATTCCTCTGTGGCATCGGTAGAAGATTCAATACAAGCGGGGGTATATGCATCGTTGGAGATCAATGAAGTTTCAACTTCGGAGGGGAGTCCGGCTGCCTTGACGATGTTTTTTAAGGGGCAGCGAATCGTAATGATCAACGCATCGGTTGGCCATGAGACCTGGATTAATGAATTCAAATATTATTATTATTCTAATGGGAAGCCTATGAAATATCTGAAATCCACAAAAGATCGTCCGGATAATCCGGCAAGGGAAGCTGTTATATATAATGACAAAGGTGAAATGGTCTGGAAAAACACCGATCTTCCGGAGGTTTCACCATCGGAATTGTATGAGGTTTTTACTAAACTTCAGAAAATAAGATTGGGCTTGTCGCAGTTGTAACATAATGCGAATTCCCAAATAGGGAAAATGGCCTTTAACTGAACATTATACTTTTATCAATAAAATCGGACTCACTATGCCGTGTCAAATAACTCACATGTACCTGGCGGGCAGGCTTGCCGAGCACTATCCTGCCTCCCACGAAAATGATGTCATTCAGGACATCCACAACGGCTTTGCCGCATGGTTGCAGGCCAACAGTGATTTCAGGAAGGGGGCTGAAAGTGCTAAAAAAGGAAGTGAAATGCAGAAAACAATGGATACGTATCGTCATGCAATTGATAATCGAGACGATATCGCCATATTCAGTGCATTCTGCATGGGGGCATTCGGCCCGGATTTATGGGTGGTTCCTCATGAGTCGATATGGACTATGCGAAGAAATGGCGGCCCCACCGGCACGACGCATTTTGATTTGGGCCACTATAACCTTTCCCACCGTTTTCCTGCCGCGGTCCTGCGCAGAATCAGGGCTCAGGCAAAATCGCTTCCGGTATTACAGCGGAAGTATCAGACCGCCTATATTCTCGGGTATCTAAGTCATATTGCTCTCGATATAATCGGCCACATAAAGGTGAACGTTTTCGCAGGGGCCTATTTCCAGTTGGAAAAACTCTGGGAAACCGAGCAGGCTTCACTTGGAATGCTCGGTCTCGAGGCTATACCGGAGCCGTTCAACGATCATAATAAAATCGAGCAATATTTCGATGCGCTGATTCGCTTCGTCTGTTTTGAGGGGTATCACGATGCACTGGAAAAAAAATATTCCTCAATAAGGTCGGGCGTACTGAAACAGGGCAAACCCTGGGATTTTCCCAATTACACTGATTACTGGAGATCTAAACTCAGTTTCGGTCTGTTCGGGTGGACCGATGGCATTTTTGATAGAGATGCCCGTTACCTGGATTGTTCGACTTCTCTGGCGGGACCGTTCGCCCGGCATTACACCGATGGACCTGCCGACAAGCGGGTGACGCCGTTTATCCATCGCGATTTCTGCCAGGCCTACGATGTGGCCGATTCAAAGGTGCAAAATCACATCTTGTCGCTGTCCAGAATCCACAACGAACTGCCCAAGGTCCGGTACGTACGGATGGACAACCATGACAGTGTAACGTCGCAGTATTATTATACGCAAACTGTCGCTCCGAATCTTGAAAAAATAAATGCCTGGGGAACCGGATTTTATAATCCCCAGGCGTTTGCCGATTTCGTCATGGCGGGGAAACTGGTCGCGGTCGAATTTATCGATGGCGCATTGAAATACCTGTCGGCGGGCGACGAAAAGGTTTTTGACACGCTCCGTACATGGAACCTCGATATCGGCATGGCGATCCGTTTCAAGGATACAAGCGCCATTGCCGATGCCGCGAATCCGAAAAAACCGAACCGTCCGGTGACAATTGATCTGGTCAACGTAATGGAAACCGTACCGGCGCTCGCAGGGTGGCAGCCGCCGACATTAAATGTCAATAAATGGAAAGACAAGCACGAATCTACCACCTGGAGAGAATCACCGGAAAAAAAACGAATCGTTTCGACCGGCGGGCCGGTCGTAGCCGGAACAACCGGTACCTCAACCACGACGACCTACTATCCGCAATCGGGTCTGGACATACGGCTAAGCCAGTTCGAACTCTATGCCGACAGCGATGAGATTGCGTCGTTCCTGTTCGGATTCGACAGCGAACCACCCGGAAAACCCGGAGAAGACGGCACGGTCAAGGGGTCAACCGATGTCCCCGATCATGAAAAATCAATGTACGCGATGAAGGGGTGTATCGAGGATTTTGTTGTGGAGGACAAGTTTTCGCGGACGAAAGAATTTACGGGTGGAAAAGCGAAAATGAAGGAATATATCGCAACGTATATCAGCCGGTTGCCCCGGCTGCAGCAACCGGCAAATGCAGCCGCTCCGTCTGGAGCAATGCTAACTCCGTTTGAAAACAACCACCTTCCCCGTTTTATTAAAGTTACCGCCTGCCGTAAATATGTATGTCAACCCAATGATACCGGCAAGGGTTTTGATAACGGAAATTTTCATGCGAGTAAATTCAAGATCTATCAGAACCCTTTTCCATCCGAGGAAATGGCACTTGCGATCTTCCCGCTCATCCGCCGCAACACCGATTATATCGATCTGTTTCATTACTCGGTGTATGCTCCTGAAGATGTCGTAAAACTGAAGAAAGTCCGGGAAGTAGGTGTCAATGTCATCCTCCTGATTTTTTCGATTCAGGAAGATTCCGGCAAAAAGAAAATATCTCTGAAAATTGAAGAGGCCTGGGTTGACGGAGAGCGCCAGCCGATCGAGAACGTCGCGCCGCCGCCGACGCCGTCCGTTTATAAAATAGAATTCGAGGACGTTCTTTTCAGGACCGACAGCGCCGTAGTGCTGCCGGAAAACTACGTGGATCGAGACAGCTTCGATCCGGCTCAAGACCGGATATCGGGGCTCGACGTCCTTCAGGTCATTCTAGTCCAGGCAAAGGAGTATCCGCAGCAGAAACTTCTCATTGCCGGCCATACCGACCGAGTGGCGAAGGAACGCTTCAATTTCCTTTTATCAAAGGAACGGGCCGAGTCGGTTCTTTATCTTTTATGCGGTAAAAAGGAAGAGTGGAAAAACCTTGCCGACAAACGAAACCATAAGGAAGACAAGCGGCAGATTCTTGCCTGGGTATCCAAGACCTACGGGTGGGAATGCGATCCGGGCGCACCCGACGATCCGAAGAGCATCGGCGTCACGAGAGCGACCAAGAACTTCCAGAAAAAATACAATAAAGAGTATATCGAATCGGGCAGAGTGAACAATGCCTATGGCGGCGGCGGAAGTGCGTCCAAGATTCCGGAAGACTGCGACTTCGGGCCGAAAACGTGGGGGGCGGTATTTGATATGTACCAGGATTCCCTGGCGCAGCGGCTGGATACCTCCTTCGAGGAAATGAATGTTTACCATTCGTCACTTGATAACCGCTGGGTTGAGGACGCCAACAAGGCGGTTCCCTGCGGGGAAACCTATCCGAAGGAATGCCCGGAACTTGATGAGTACGAATGCGCAGTGAACCGCCGCGTCGAAGTTCTTTTTTTCGATCCAAAGGAAATGCCGCCAACACCGCTGCCGTGCAATGCCTCGGAAAAACCGGCCGGCAATGGCGATGCCGGAAACCGGACGGCAAACTGCAGAGACAAATGTCCGATTTATAAAGACAAGCCCGCACCTCAGCCGTTGTCGGTAACTCCACATGCCCGTCCTCAGACATCTCCCACGCTTTTTTCACCACCGTCGCCCGGAAGCGCCGACAAAGTGCTTATCGACAACATGAAAGTGTATTTGATCTATTTCAAGGACGGTTCGGATGAGCTTATAAAAGTACGGCCCGTACGGCAGCTTCAGATGAAAGCCGGGAAGTTTTGCGACGCGCACGGTAAGGAGGTCACCGTGGACGGGGATCGGGAAACATGGCTGTACTTCAGCAACCGTGAGGGTCTCGATCTTCTGGACAAGGAAAAACGGTTCAAAAAGTCGGGAGGAGATCTCCCGATTCAGGGACCGTACACCTTCCCCTGCGGCGAAAAGGTAACGGTCGATATCGATATCTGGGCGCAGAAAGACTGGGCGATCGTGCGTGGTAAAGCGCTGGACGGTCAGCGGCCCACCTCGGTCGCCATGGCCGAGCAGCAGACTGATTATTCGATCGGAGCATCCGAGGGAGCGAACGCGTTCCGGATTTATGGTTCCTATGGGAAGAAGGACAGTCAGGAAAAATGGGGGGCGGATAAGCCTATACCATGCGTTAAGTTCGGATCGATCGAGGGTGATCCCTGCTGGGTCGGCACCCTTTCGGCGCTTCCCACCGATGCGGTGAAACTGCTCCTTGCCGACCAGTACGGTAAGAGTGCGTCCGAAATCATTTACGCGGGATCATTCAACAGCATAAAGGCGACTGGTGACAATCAGATCTTTTCTCATCATACCTACGACAAGGCAAAGGTCGCCGTACTCATGAATGTCCCCCGGTCCGGCAATCAGGAATCATCGGTCGATGCTCTCGCGGCGCCTCCGGATTCATTTCTTCTCCCCGGCGATACCTGCTGGCACGATCAGGACGGGGAAAATGCATGCGGGCCGTTCAGCTTTGCGGCAGCAATGAATTACTGGTTTCCCTATTCCAACAATCCCAAGGAAGAACGTAACGGAATGTGGTATCATAATACCGATAATGTCCCGAGCATCGCCAACGGCGCCCGTACACCGGCGAACATTGTCAAAGGTGCGGAGAAATTCAACATGAACGCACGCGACAACGATGCGGAAAATCTGGACAAGGCGAGAGCACTGAAGCTCCTGCGGTCATGGATCTGTGCCGGGATTCCGGTAACGGTTCTTGTGAAAGAGTATCATAAGTTAGCTAGTTATCATTGGAAACTGGTGGTCGGTTATGAGGGCGACCGTTTTCTGTTCAACAATTCCGGAGCGGATCTCGAGTACGACAAATCCCAACGAACCACGGGCGTCGGCTATGAACGGGCGCCGGTGGGAAACGACGTCGACTCGATCGACGGGCATTATGTAAAGTGGCAGGAAGCGGGCGGGGACATCGCCGATTTTTTCACCTCTGTCGATCGATGCACGTTCATTCCCCTCTACCCGAAGGATACGATGTTCGAGGGGGATCGGATCATATAAGGCGGATTGTCATGGGCAACAACATTATCGCGCTTTTAATCGCAGGAGTTTTCTGTGCGGCATGCGTAAATGACTGCGCTGCCGCGGACCGCGCGTTCAAGGGAAAAATCACCGATCGAAAAGGAAAACCCGTCGCAGAGGCGGTGGTGTATATTGAGGCGCACCGGGAAGGGAAAGGCGCGTTTGATTTCGTCTATGCAATCGTCGACAGCGCTTCAAAAGGGGCTTTTTCCCTTAATATAAAATGGAAAAGAAACGCATTGATGGCATATGCGGTTTTCGCACCGGATATGCACACGATTGCCGGCTTCGACTGGATCCGGTATTATAAAACCCATGATTTATTGTTCGATTTGGATAGCATCGCTCACGATGGCAAGGACTGTGAAACACGCCTGGTCGGAATGAGTTTTCCGTTCGAGCGAATTCCTTCGCTCGCGGACCGTGTACGGCAAGCTGAAAATCGGCAATTGCTACTGGCCTTCATTGACGCATATAAGTCGATAATCGAAGGCGCCTGTCCGGTCCCGAGTGGAAATGAGGAAAAAATCCGCGCAATGAAGGAGCTTCAGTCCGCAACAAGCCCGCAATAACTTTCCAAAGGCGCTTCGGTGATGGAAAAGGTTTTTCCCGGCGCCGTATTCACCCCCATCGTGCAGGCGCCGAGGGAACAGGAGCGTGAGCTTGTCAACAGAGTAATCGCCTGTCTCACGAACCTCGCTCCCGAAGGCGCCCCGCTGGCCGATATCGCGACGGAACTCGAAACGGCGCTTGCGAGAGCGACCGAATCGCAGGAGGAACTCGAAAAGAGCATCCCGGAGGAAAGCAGGGGAAAAGCCCTTGAAGGGCAAGGAGTATGTGGAAAAGTACAATGCCGTGTACCACCGGGCCTGTGGCGAACTCGGCCGCGTAAAGGCGAACAAGCTGTTCTCCCTTCTCCGGTTTGCGTTAGCCTGAATTTTCACCGAGGGGTTTTCCCGACAATATTTTTCAACATTTCCCTTAAGTTTTTATCCTCCGCCGATCGCCGAACCC
>JAFGIW010000221.1 GCA_016929415.1 Chitinispirillaceae bacterium
ACCGGCAAGACATGGACCATCGTCAACCGGCTGGTGCTGCCCATGCTGAAAGGCGAGGGGTGCGGGCGAACCCATATCCGCGATATCCTGCTGGTGACCTATACCGAGAAGGCCGCGGGCGAGCTGAAGACGCGGATTCGTGACGGCATCGTACGGTTGATCGACCTGACGAGGGGGCGTGCGGGGGACGCCGGTTTGCTGCGGCACCTCGAGGATTGCCTGAACAACCTGCACGAAGCGTATATCGGCACGATTCACGGCGTCTGCCTCCGCCTTCTGCAGACCTACCCGTTCGAAACGGGCATGCAGTTTACTACCGGCATGATCGACGATGAGGAGGGCTTGCGATCGTCGCTGCGGCGATCGATCCGGGAATCATGGCCTGCATGGGGGGTGGACCTGGCGCCGTTGGCCGCCGGGAGTGAACCGGTGAAGGCCGAGACGGTGTTTAACGGGATCGTTGTTACCGCACGGGAGTGCCTCGATCCGGATACGGTGCTTTGTGCCGACGGCATCGAACCCGGCAGCGATCTGACGACCATTACCGCGGCCATCCGCCGGCGTGACGGCCTGGCAACGGAAGTCATCGCTTCGGTACGGGAAAATCTTCCAGCGTTGTGCGAACTTCACAAAAATCCCGACGGTCTCGATGATGAGCGTATCGAGTATCTGACGGGAATCATCGACCGTTGGAGAACCGTGCTCGACCGGGAAGCGCTCCGGATGAAAAGCGACATTTCGGGGGGCGGAAGAAGGCCTGAAGCGATGGCGAACAAGCTGAAAAAGGGCAATGCCGTTGGAGTGAAGAAAAATCCGCGTATCGAAACCGCCTGCCGGGCGTTCGAGGCCGTCGCCGGGTCGCCGGAGTTCACCGCGTGGAAGGCTTTCGGCGATTGTGAAGCGCAGATGCTGCTTGCGCTCATTCTTAAAACCGTCCCCGACGTATGCAAACGCTGGACGGAGAAGAAGCGGAGCGACGGGTTGATCTCGTTTCAGGACATGCTGCGGCTCATGCACCGGGCGGTGTACGGAAACGACCGGTTCCGGCTCCTCATACGGTCGCGGATCCGTTTCGCGGTTATCGATGAATTCCAGGACACCAGCGTGGTGCAGTGGGAGATTTTCAAGCGGCTTTTTGTCGACGATGCGGACGACGGCTTTTCACCGCGCCTCTTCATCGTGGGCGACCCGAAGCAGTCCATTTACAGCTTTCAGAACGCAGTCGTGGAGAGTTATCTTGATGCCTGCGACCGCATCAGGGAAAAGGCCGCGGGAAACACGTATTCACTCAACGCGAACTACCGTTCGACGGAGCAGCTTGTCGCGGGGTACAATACGATTTTTACCGGGACGCCGGGCGGCGATTTCTTTCTGACGGAGCGCATCACCTACACCGCCGACAACGTCGTCTCGACGCCGCAGCGGCCCCCGGATACGGCTCGGCCGGAGGATTCGCCGCCCGATGCCGCGGTTCGACCTCTTCTGCGGCGGCCGGTACGGATCGTTCCGCTCAGCGGCAATCTTGCAGAGCGGCGGCGCCTTTTTTCGCATCATATCGCCGACGTCGTCACGATGCTTCACGGACGGAACATCAGGCTTCCCAACGGTGACGGATGGGAGGAACGCGCCATCGATTACCATGATTTCGCCGTTATCGCGGAAACCCACCGGAGTGCCGACAACGTGCTCGCGCACCTGCTCGACCGGGGAATCCCTGCGGCCAAGTACAAGCAGGAAGGAGTTTTCTCCTCCGCGATGGCGCGGGAATTCCGTGCGGTTCTTGCGGCGATCTGCGCGGTTGAAGACCGGGCGGGTGCGCTGCTCAAGGCGCTGCTCACCTCGTTTTTCAACCGGATGCCCTCGCGGATCGATCCTGAAATTGACGCGGGCGCCGCGGGGAGCGCCGGAGTGCTTTTTGCAAAGTGGCGGGAGATGGCGGACCGGCGCGCCTGGCCGCGGCTTTTCAGATCGCTGCTGACCGATAGCGGAGTCAGGGAACTGCTGGTGCGCATGAGCGACGGCGAGCGCAGGCTCTGCGATTTGCGTCAGGTGATGGACCATGCGCTCGAGTATCTTATTACAAAGCAGGGAACGACCGGTGATCTTGTGGAACATCTCGCGAATCTGGAAACAGGAATTGAATCACCCGGCCGGGATGAAAACCTGCATGCGCGGGAGAGCGACCGGAAAAAAGTGCAGGTGATGACCATGCATGCGGCAAAAGGGCTTGAGTTTCCGGTCTGTTTTGTCGTAACGGGCGCATCGCGAAGCCTCAAGGGCATGGCGTGCCGGTGGACCGCCCCCGTTGACGGTGCGGACGGAAGACGGATGCGTCTGCACATCATGCCGGTGGCGGGCAAAACCCGGCTTGAACGGACCGCCGCCGCCGCAGACAACGAGGCGATTACGCTTGCAAAGCAGCGACAGGAGCGGCGACGGCTCCTCTATGTTGCATTGACACGGGCGAAAGCGCTGCTGTTCGTGCCGATGCATCTTGCACGGGCGGAAAGCGGCAATGCCGCATGGAGCGCCCGTCCGCTTCCCGGCAAAGGGGCGGACGACGACCTGACGCCGCTGCTGCAGAAGCTTGCCGATGAGGCGGAGGCGGCGCAGGCATACGAAACGGCCCGCGGTATCGGCGTCTGCAGGCCGGGAAATTCCGACGCGGGTCTGCACGGTGTATCGCGGCAGGGGGTGAACGCAGACACGCTTACTCCGTTGGGCGGAAACGTCGCCGGCGCACTTGAAGCGACGGAACTCAAGGTGCTGCAGGCATTGGAAGCGCTCAGACTCCCCGGTCGCAGCCGCATCCAGACAAGCTACAGCGCGATCTCCCGTCACCATCGCGAAGCTACTGATCTTTCGGGACGAAAAAACCGGGAGACCGAAACCGGAATCGATCAATCCGGCATGCAGGAACAGCCCATGGAACAGCCGCTTCTGCCGCCCGGAAAAGCAACAGGAAATGCGCTCCACGAAATCATCGAGCTTGCCGTCACCCATCCGGCGGGCCTCGGCTGGACGGCGGAAGGTTCGGTTCCGGAGGTACTTGCCCGGAGCGCTGAGCGCATCTGCGCCTTCCACGGACTGCTGCCATCGATAAAGCGCGGCGGTGAAGGCCGCGACGTAATCGAGAGCGCCCTGCGGATCGTCCGAAGCGCCCTGGGGTACCGGTACGCGCTTCCCGGCTGCGATCCGGTCCGGCTTGCCGATCTCGGCGACGAGAATATCAGGGCCGAAGCGGAGTTCCATCTCGGGGTGGGCGACAACCGGGTGCTCGGGTACATCGATCTTCTGTTCCGTGTAAGAAACAGCGACGGGAGTTCCCGTTATTTCATTATCGACTGGAAGAGCAATTCGCTTGCGGAATATGGAAAGAATGCCGTTGAGGCAAGCATCATCGAGTCGCAGTACGATCTTCAGGCGCGGATTTACTGCCATGCGCTTGACAATTTTCTCGGCGGTCTGTTTGGGGCTTCCTACGATCCGGCACGGCACCTCGGCGGCGCGCTCTATGTATACCTGCGGGGGCTTCTTTATGGGAAGGAATGCGAGCCGACATGGTTCTGTAAAGCCGATCCGGAACGGGATCGAAAATTCGTGGAGCAAAAAATGGAGGACTACGTGAAACAATGGGAGTCGTATGCCGCTTACGATTGACAATACGGCCGTACCCGCGCGGGGCGTCGGAGCATGCCTCGGTGCACTGCGCCGCCTCGGAGCGTTCGAACTGCGGCAGGCGGCCTTCTTCGCCGGGCGATTGCCGGATGAGCAGTGCCGGGAGGATTTTCATACGCTGCTGCTGCTGCTGCTCGCCTGTCTCCGCAGAGGGTATCCGCGTGCGGGAAGGGAGGACCTCGCGGCATGTTTGTGCAACGCCGGTGAACCGGCCGGTCTTCAAAAGCAGGAGGGGGTTGATGTGCCGGCGCCGCTCATCGCAGCAGTCCAGAAACCGGGGAACATCGTCGATGCGGTCGCCGGGTGGTTCTTCGCAATCTCCGGAGAAGAGACGCTTCGCCGCATGCGGCCGCTGCTTGGCGTCCACCCCCTTTCCGAGGGCGTCACGCAACCGCTGGTTGTTTACGACAGAGAACATCGAACGTTCGGATTTCATGCATACCATGTGAGCGAACAGGTGCTTGCAGCCGCGATCCCGGCTTTTATCGGAACCCCGGCGCCGCCTCTTGACCTGCAGAAAGCGACGGCCGCAATCGGCAATTCCCTGGGGGTAAGCTTTGCCGGCCGTACCGTCCACCTGCGGCAGGTCGCCGCGGCGATGCTTGCGCTCGCGGAGCGGTTCGTGATCGTCGCCGGAGGACCCGGCACCGGAAAGAGCGCCATCGTTCATTGCATCGTCAGGGCAATCGCCGAATACGACGGCATCCCCGTGGACGCAATGGTCCTCTGTGCGCCCACCGGCAGGGCGAAGGCACGTCTTCTTGAAGCGGTCACCAGGGACCTCAACGCCGGCGATCCGTTCTCCGGAATATCGGCGAAGACCGTCCACGCACTTCTCGGCATCGGCAGCGGAGGCGGCCGGCGCTTCACGGACGAGCGACGGCTGCCGTATCGCCTTGTCGTGGTTGACGAGGTAAGCATGGTCGACCTGCGCCTTTTCGCGAACCTCATCGAGGCGCTCGCACCCGGATGCCGTCTCGTTCTCGTTGGTGATATGAACCAGTTGCCGCCTATCGATGCCGGTGCGGTGATGGGGGATATGACGGCGGCGCTGTCGGAAAACGCCGGGAAGGCTTCACTTTCGCCGGAGCGTTTCGCCCAGGTTGAAATGGCGGCCGCCGCGATCGGTTCGATTGGCGGCATGGATGAACTGCCGGCGTTGCGGACCGCCGCGACCGGCGGCATGGTCGACCATGCGGTTTTCCTGACGCGAAATTTCCGATCCGACAAAGGAATAACGGATTGGTGGGAAGCGCGCCGCGCCGCGGAAAAAAAGACGTCCGGCGGAGAGGATGCTTCTTCGGCGGTCGAACTGATCGGCGCTTCCTTCTTTACGGGCACTACCGACAAAGAGGCTGCGCTGATGCATCGCTATGAGCTCTGGATGGACGACTGGTGCCGCAACGTCTATCATCCCTGGAGCTTCGGACTGAGGGAGCTGCTGCTGCATGAATCATGTAGGGATAATCCGGAAATCGCCCGAAAACTGCGGGCTCTGATCGAACGGAAGCAGATACTCTGTTGTGTCCATGACGGCCCGTTCGGCCGTCTGCGGGCCAATGACATCTGCAACCGTATTTTCTGGAGCAAAAAAGGGAAGACCGGCCGTCCGCAGGCCTGGCACGACGGGCAGCCCGTGATCGTCAACCGGAATCAGACGGGCACGGTCGAGCTTTACAACGGCGATCTGGGTATCGTCCTTGAAAAAGAAGCCGCCTTTTACGGTTGTTTTCCCGTCCGGGGCGGTATACTCATTACCCCGGTCGAACGGATAACGGACATCGATCGGGCGTATGCCGTCAGCGTGCACAAATCTCAGGGCTCGGAGTTCGATGCGGTGATGCTTGTCGTTCCCGATGTCTCGGGCATGCCGATCACCCGTCCGCTTGTCTACACCGGCATTACCCGGGCGAAAAGGAGCGTCTGCATCATCGATCCGGGGGACCGGCTGGCTGATATCAACGCCCTGCCCGCCGGCGAGCGTCCCGGACTTCTGCGGGAAATGGTGTAAGACCGCCGGGGGGAAGCCTGTCGCGGGCGGGTGCGGAATCGTGCGGCCGTACCGTCACTTGAAGAGCAGCATAGTCGCGGTCTGGTTGATGTGGCCGATGTACTCTTCGCCATACGTCGAAAAACCGATGGTCGGAATCGCGGTAAATAGCCGGCCGTAATCGTCCAGTTCGTCGTTCTGGTCGAGCTCGATGGTGCGAAGGATGCAGTTGAAATTGACAAGAGCGGCAGGTCGTTCAATGCCGGAGAGCGCTTGATCGATCGCTTTTTTCGTGTCTTCGATGATATTGGTTGATTGCAGGAGCTGAAGTTCCATTCCCTGCTTGACCGCGCAGTAAAAGATAATCGCCCGGTCGAGTATTTGCTGGGGGCTGCGGACGAAAGGTTCTCCGTCGATCATCAGACCGACGGGATTCGACATGAATTTTTCACACACCTCTCCTTCCGGAATGCCGAGCGCCTCGGAATACGCCAGCGTCGCCGGTTTGTAATTGAACTCCAGGACGGTCCGTTTTTTTTCGTCGACATTGGTGGCCGTCAATTTTTTGTGCATCAGGCGGAAACTCTGCGTCTTGATGATTTCGAATCCCCTGCCGGGTTTGAGGAGCGCGCAGACGGCGGCATCGTTCATTGCCTTTCCCTGGCAGTGAACCCAGGTATTGTCGAAATGCATGTCGTCGCCCGCCGATGCGCCGATAAAAGGAATTGAGGTGTGGCTGCCGATCGTCTCCATGACGGTTTCCTCGGCTTTCTGGAGACCGTCAATTAAAATGATTCCGACCCAGGCACTCCGGTCGGCATCCGCCATCCTTATTCCGTGCATTCGTTCGAACTGCCTGAAGACGTGGGGAATATGATTTTCGTCGGCGATATTATAGAGCGGCTGCACGCTGCACTCCGCGATGGTGTCATGGTCGAATCCCATTGCCACGCAGGATCTGTTCATCATTTTCCCGGTCACCAGTTCTCCCGCGGTCGAACATCCGCAGACCGATGCTTCGGGAAAACGCACTTTCATTGCTTCAGCCAGTACTGCCTGGTCATACTCCGATGAAGCGAAATAAAGTACAAAGGTCGGTGAACACCGTTGAAGGTCGTGTGCGATTTCGTCCGCCGCACCCTTCGGCTCAAGATTCCTGGAGAAGGATGTCGTGACGGCCATAAAAGCTCTCTTTCCGAAAAGATGAAGTCGGGCTGAATGACACGGAGCATTTTCCCGCGGTGGAAAATACTTTTCTTCAACCGATGTAACCTGGCTGATGAAATATTGTACTGCGTTGCGGGTTTTTTTTCAAGGAATGAAATCGCCGGAGCGGTTACATCGCAGAAATCGAGGGAGGTAACACCTTGTTGTAATGAGAGAGTAACGCATCCGCCGTTCGGCGTTGGGGATGTCCGGCAGCCGTTACGACGGTGGCCTGTGCACTATACTATTTGGCGGAAAGTTTTTTGACCGCCCGGGCAAGCTTTGATTTGCGGTTTGCGGCCTTGTTTTTATGGATAAGCCCGCTTTTTACGCTTTTATCGAGAACCGACACGGCTTCCTGCAGTGCTGCCTGCGCCGCTGAAGGATCGGTGGTGGCAAGAACCTTTTGCGTTGCCGTCACAATGCGGGATCGTCCGCTCCGGTTAATGAGATTGGCCTTTTTGCTGCTTCGAGCACGTTTTTCAACCGATTTGTGGCGCTGCATAAACCTCTCCTTGATCGTTTTTTTGGGTCTGCGACCTTCGGAGACCGCAACCGAAATCAATAAATAATTTCCAAAAATAACTATTTCCTTTTGGGGTGTCAACGATGGGGAACGAATGCCGACGCTGCGGGCGGGGTGAGGGAGGCCTCGCACCTCCTCCCCAGGCACCGGGAAGTGGCGGGCGTTTCGACTGCGCTCAACGCCCGAAAAGGCCGGTGGCTGAGCGGAGCGCAGTAGTGATCGGTACCACATCAAGGTATCCCTTATATTCAGGTACTTCCCGCCTCACCCCCGTTCCCCTCTCCACGCGTGGAGAGGGGGGCAAAAATGAAGATGCGGCCGGGGTGAGGCGTCGAGGAAGCGGCGGACAGGGCCCATTCATTAATCGGAATCATTTTCGCATGATTACACGAGTTACCTGATGAAAATCAAGTCATCGGAAGACTCGACGTTGCGGCAGATGGTTTCATGAATCACGGAAACGCAATCGTGCGTACCGTGTCGATACTGTCAATAGTTGCGTGAAAGAGGAATCGGGATTATATTGCTAAATAGTCCGAATTGCCAATCAATCATACGCTGCCTACTGGATACGCATACGTGCAGGCAATCCGGCTGAAACAGGCACCTATACATTGAGGGTAAACAGGTTATGAGGAAGCGCGTATCAATTGCGGGTGATGAATGCGGTGTTTATTTCCCCGCGGAGATACCTGAACAGGGAGGAGATGTATGAATAAAAAAAACATAATCGGAATTATCGCAGTAAGTCTTACGGCAATCGCCGTCTCTCCCG
>JAFGIW010000222.1 GCA_016929415.1 Chitinispirillaceae bacterium
AGGATTTCAGACGAAAAACAGGTCTGATGTCAAACTATCTTCTGGGAATTCATACCCGGACTCAAAAAAGAAAATACCTATCAGTCATACCCGGACTCAAAAAAGAAAATACCTATCAGTCATTTCAATTCGCTTTCCAATCAGTCATGGCTGGGAAAATAGTATGAGCACTGTTCAAGGAACATTCTTAAATTACGCATTTAGGCACTGTGTAAGGAAAATATACGCTTCCAGCGAAGATTTTGCGCTCGCCGCCGCGAAGCGCTTTGGCGTAGCGGGGGGCTACAGTACCTTATGCCGGAAAGCCAACTTTTACTCTTGCACAACATTTGACAACTATTTGTAATAGTGCTTGAAATAGGGCGCAAGCCAGTCTGCTATAGAAATGTTTTTACATTTACATTTCTCTAAACAGCTGGAACCAAAAGAAGTGAGTTCCGGCACATCGGCCTGTATGCTCTCATAATTTGGTGAGGTAGTGGTAGTTCTCTCCACTTTTTCTGTCCAGTATCCCCCATGAGCAGTAGGATACCATGTACGTCTAGGCATAGAAGAATATGTGGTAGTGGTATGAGTACCGTTTTGTACAAATCCACTCTTTGAAACCATTTTAGCAAAATTAGTTTGTTTCACACAAATCTCAATACACTCTGAGCAACTTCGCGCCCTTTCAGCAGAAATTAGCGCCCTTTCATCCTCAGCCTGCAACTGTTTTATGCGTTTCTCTTCGGCCCCATGTACAGCTGCATATAATGTGCGTTCCTCTGCGGAGTTAAGCCTCGGATTCTGGAACACATCATTACGAAAGTAAGTAATTTGTACGAGATATAAAAGGGTCTCAAAAGGTGTTGACGGATTTAGTGCAATATTATGCAAAATCATTTCATCCGCATTTCTTGCGTGCTGCGCAAGTGCCGACGGAGGAGTAGAGGGATTTTTTGCGACTGAGCTTCGGACGGATACATCAGCGTCATTGGCTAACATTTCCGCCAGAATAGCAGGTGGCATCGACGGGTGCAATGAGGCTTCTATTCGCACATCGACATTTTCATCCTTAGCTAACATGGCCAGAACACTTTGGAGAACTTCGGGCGGTGTGAAAGGATGATTCACGACCCCCTGGAGAATGTACGAATCGGAGGAAGTTCGTGTTATATCCTCAAGAACTTTTCGGGCAAGTTCCTGTGGCACCGAGGAATGTTCGACCGCACTTAATCTCACGCTATTGTCTTCGTCATTCGTCAGTTGCTTTATTATATCAATGGATGTCCTTTTATTCCTGGGCAACATTTGTCGTATGCTGTTCTCCGGGTCTCGCGACAGTCTTGCCAGGGTAGCCACCGGAGTTCTAGGGTTACATGCTACATAATATCGAACACCAGAATTCTTATCCCCAGCCAACCGATCGAGCACAGCCGGATCGACAGTCATCGAATCTTTTGCCACTGTTTTTCGCACATAAGAACTTGAATCGTATGCAAGGTGTGCTAGGATCGCCGCGGTCACATGGGGATTTTCTACTACAGTGACGCGAATACCGGAATTTGGGTGGCGCGCAAACTTTGCAAGCTTCCGCACATTGTCGGTATCTCTGGCGGCTACACGGGCTTCATTCCACAGACGCCTCTCCTTTTCCGGTGTCGGCAGTGTAGAGACGCAACTGATGAATAGCTGGAGCAGTAATCCAACCGACAGGAACGTTTGGCCTTTTTTCCCTGCGACATCTCTCGATAACTTTTTAATTGAATAACCGATGTCATGATTTTTTGACGCCAGTATTAATTTTGACAGCAAACTATACCACTCTTCTACTAGTAGTAATTTTAATCATTTTCTTAGAGCCGGCGCGTTATAATATCATATATTGTCGAGCAAATTGCAACGGGTTGCGCTCCGTAAATACATACATGATGCTAGAAATATAGTACCCCTTCACCCTTTATCCCTTTTCCTGCCAGGCACGCTGCATCATTTCACCCTATTTTACCCCTAGTATGAGGTCCGGATTTGAGCGCGGGATTTTTGCCGCGGCAGACCATTATGCTGTTTATAAAATGAACAATGCCCGGTGGTAAAGCAAGGGGAATGAGGCTGAGGAACCAGGGTGTAGGTTGTTAGGCTATTAGACTGCCAGGTAAGGCAATCGTTGTGTCGGAATCCGGAACTCCGTGTAATAAATTTCTGGATTATACATGGTCCGACGGTGCATTGATGGTTCGGCATACTCACCACAACGGCTTGTCGAAATGAGGACCAAGCCACACTCTGTCAAAGGTTGTTCTGACTTCTGGATTCTGTTTCCTGTCTCCTGTCTCCTGAACTCCTTCCTGATGAACCGTTGAACCGCCAAATGAACCTGCCCGGCGGCGGATGAAAGGTTCCGGAAGCCAAATAAAATGTCCCGGAAGCCGGTGAAATCTCCTTGAAGCCAAATAAAACCTCTGGAAGCGTAATAAAACCTCCTGGAAGCAAAATAAACCTTCTGGAAGCGTAATGAAACCTCCTTGAAGCCAAATGAAAACCTCTGGAAGCGAAATAAAACCTCTGGAAGCGAAATGAAACCTCTGGAAGCCAAATCAAACCTCTTGAAAGCCCGTTGGTCGGGCAAAATACCCGATAGAAGCCGAGGAATGCCCATTTTAAGTTTTCGGGGCTCCGATGTCGGGATCCGGAACTCCGATGGCGGAATCCGGTGACTTCTGACTTCTGGATTCTGACTTCTGAATTCAACATGTTCCCGCACGGATTATGGGTGCGGGATTATCACGGCGTTCTTCTGCAGATCAGGGACATGGGGTTCAACTGCGTCCGCATCCCGTATTGCAATGAAATGCTGCGCGATGACGCACAGCCGGACAAACCGAATTTTTACGGCCTGGATCCGTTGTATCCGCGTGATACAACTGCAATGAACAGGGAGCTCGCAGGTTGCACGCCGCTGCAGATGATGGATGAAATCATCCG
This sequence comes from Chitinispirillaceae bacterium, assembly GCA_016929415.1. Taxonomy (GTDB): domain Bacteria; phylum Fibrobacterota; class Chitinivibrionia; order Chitinivibrionales; family Chitinispirillaceae; genus JAFGNB01. Next base: position 2,965 of record JAFGIW010000222.1, read on the forward strand.
CTACGCGGGAGTGCTCGGCCTGGCCGTCATTCTTGACAACCACTCACGCGAACACGACGGCTATATGAATGAGAAGGTGTGGTATACAAGCAAAATAAGCGAAGAGGTCTGGATCGATGACTGGGTGATGCTCGCCGGACGCTACAGAAGCAATCCGACGGTTATCGGTTTCGATCTGGAAAATGAGCCGCACGGCAAAACAGCGGACGGCGGTTCCACCTGGGCGACAGGTATTGCCGAAACCGACTGGAACGCTGCCGCTCAGAAGTGCGGCAATGCGATTCTTGCGGAAAATCCCGATGTCCTCATCATTGTTGAAGGCGTTGAACAGTACGGTTCGACAGTGTACTGGTGGGGCGGCAATCTGCGCGGAGTCAGGAAAAACCCCATCGTGCTGTCAAAACCGGGCAAGCTCGTCTATTCTCCGCACGAATACGGGCCTGAGGTATTTCAGCAGCCGTGGTTTTTTGAAGCCGGCTTTCCGGATAATATGGAAGCGATCTGGGACGATGCGTTCGGTTATATTGCAAAAGAGAATATCGCGCCGCTTCTCGTTGGCGAATTCGGCATCAGCAGCATGGACAGCTATGAAGGCAGGGCGGGCGTATGGCTGAAAAAGTTCGTCGCCTATATGGCAGCCAACTTTTTCTCATGGACATTTTGGGCCCTCAACCCCAACAGCGGAGACACCGGCGGGATGCTCGCCAACGACTGGCTTTCAGTCGTGCAATGGAAACTTGACCAGGTAAAGTCCCTCTGCGCGCCGCTGATCAATGAGCCGATACATGTAAAAGGAGCGAAGGCATCAGGCGCAAGAAAACCCGTTGCCGCGCGCATACGGAACAACATACTGTTTTTCGGCGATGAACGGGAAGCCGGTGCGCGACTTATGCTCATTGATCTTCATGGAAAGGCCGTCCGCTCCGCGGACGGATCGTCGCTATCTCTTGATAATATCACCCGCGGCGTCTATTACGCAGTGCTCTACGGCAACGGCCGGATCAGGGGAACTGTGCGCGTGGCGGTTCAGTGAGGGCGCCGGTGCCCCGGGTTTTGATATTTTTTTTCGGAAAATTGAAGAGATGTGATCAGGAGGAAATGAAGACGAAAGCATCACATTTCCCCCGCCCCGGCAGTCGGGCAGAGAACGGCCTGCCTGCGCGTCCTGCCCTCCGTAGCAGTTACTACTGCGGAGGGCAGGACGGTGGAGGCGGACTACTGCGGGAGGGAATAAGCCCGTGGTTTCCTTGTGCAAACCCTGGAAGGGTTGTTCACAGATGCCCGGACGGACAGTAAGTAATGATTCCCTTTAGCAGGCAGGATGCGGCGATTCGGTTCAAAGAAAGAGACCATGCATTCCTTACAGGATAGTGCTCATCCCTCCTCGTCCCTCAAGGCATATTGTATATTTTAACCTATTTCTCCCCTCCATCCGCCGATTCGGAGGCTGACGGGAGAAGTCAATGTTCTTGCAATGCCGTTACCCGTGAAAGACCGAAAGTACTGTGGAAAGAGATTTTATACGCAATTTCTGCATCATTGCCCATATTGATCATGGGAAATCGACGCTCGCCGACCGGTTTCTGGAAATTACCGGCACGATCAGCAAAGAGAAGATGCAGGCGCAGGTTCTCGATGACATGGATCTTGAGCGTGAGCGGGGAATTACCATCAAATCGCACCCGATCCGTATGCAGTATACGGCGCAGGATGGAAAAGCCTATGAGTTCAACCTGATCGATACGCCGGGGCACGTCGATTTTTCCTATGAAGTTTCCCGTTCGCTCGCTGCGTGTGAAGGAGCGATTCTAGTGGTCGACGCCTCACAGGGAATCGAGGCGCAGACGCTGACCAACATTTTCCTCGCGCTCGACAATAATCTCGCGATCATTCCGGTGCTCAACAAGGTCGATCTCCCTTCGGCACACCCGGAAGAGGTCCGGCGGCAGGTGGCGGACCTGCTCGGTATCGATCCGGCGACCATTCTCTCCTGCAGTGCAAAAACCGGGGCCGGCGTAGCGCCGATCCTTGAACGGGTGCTCGTAGATATTCCCCCTCCCGGGGGTGATGCCTCGGCGCCGCTCAAGGCCCTTATCTTCGACTCGAAATTCGATTCCTTCCGCGGCGCGGTCGCCTATGTGCGGATTTTCGAGGGAACGATGCGCAGGGGAGACGCGATCAATTTTTTTTCCACCGGCATCAATTACGACGTGGATGAAATCGGTTTTTTCAGGATGGGACGTTTCCCTCTCGACACGCTGCAGGCGGGGGAAGTAGGGTACATGATCGCCAATATTCGTACGGTTTCGGACATCAAAATAGGCGATACCGTCACCACGCGGCTCGGCGGCACGCAGGAGGCGGTGGCCGGATACCGGGAAGTAAAGCCCATGGTCTTCAGCGGCATCTACCCGATTGACAAAGCCGATTATGAAGACCTCAGATCGGCGCTTGAAAAGCTGCAGCTCAACGACTCGTCGATCAGCTACCTGCCGGAGACGTCGTCGGCACTCGGGTTCGGGTTTCGTGCCGGCTTCCTGGGGCTGCTGCATATGGAAATCGTCCAGGAGCGGCTGTACCGCGAATTCAACGTCGACATCATCACCACAATCCCTAACGTCAAGTACCACATCCGGATGAAAAACGGCGACGAGCTGTACATCGAGAGCCCGGCCAAAATGCCGTCGCAGCAGGAGGTCGAGTTCATCAGCGAACCCGTCACGAAGCTGCAGATCATCACGCCCGCGGAATACGTGGGCGCGATCATGAAACTCTGCGAAGAGAAGCGGGGGAAGATGGGTACCATGGAGTACCTCGAAACCACCCGCGTCTGCCTGCACTACCGTATCCCTCTCGCGGAAATCATCATTGATTTTTTTGACAGACTCAAGAGCTGTTCGCGGGGGTATGCATCAATGGACTATGAGTTCGACGGGTATGAACGGGAAAACCTGGTAAAGCTCGACATCCTGATTAACGGCACGCCGGTCGACGCATTTTCGTCGATTGTCCATCGCGACAACACGTACCACTTCGGCCAGGAAATCACCTCGAAGCTCAAGGAACTCATTCCGCGGCAGCAGTTCGAGGTCGCCATCCAGGCCGCCATCGGCAACAAGGTCATCGCCCGTTCAACCGTCAAAGCCTTCCGCAAGGACGTCACGTCGAAATGCTATGGAGGCGACATTACGCGCAAACGCAAACTGCTCGAAAAGCAGAAGGAGGGAAAGAGGCGGATGAAACAGGTCGGCAACATCGAGATACCGCAGGAGGCGTTCCTCGCGGTGTTGAGCCGCGACTGACGAAGCGGTCCGGCGCGTCCCTTTTTGAAGCAACGAAAAACAACGGAAAGGCAGCGACTGTTTGTTGAACTATTTTCACCCCCCCGGCGCTGATGTGCGGGTCATGGTCTACCGGACAGGTAAAACGTTCATTATCGCGGCGGCAATCGCCCTGCTGGTCAAAGTCTCGATTTTCGACACGGCCAGGGCAGCGGGAGATCAGATGGCGCCGACGATCATCAGGGGAGACCGCGTGCTCATGGTGCGCACCCCGTTTCTCCCGCTGGTGCGGTATTTTCTCAAACCGCCCTGCGACCGGCCCGTCGTTTACAAAAGCCCGGTAACTGCCGGTGCTCTCGGCCTTCTGCGGGTCGCCGCATTCAGCAGGGATACGCTTCGTATCGACAGCGGTGTCGTCATCTCATCACGTTGTACCGCAAGAATCAGCACTTTCCACCGGCAGCAGGCAATTGACGTGGTCCCCGAAACCTACTCACCCCGGGATTTTTTCGACCCCTACCGTATTCCGGCCGCGGGCGATGTGCTCCTTCTCAACAAGCTCCCGCTGCGGGACTTCTTTTTCGCCCGATCGATCATTCAGCAGGAACACCCGAAACGCCGTGTTACCATCAAACCCTATATCCTATTAAATGATTCAATCAGCAGTGATTATATTATAACCGATTTTGCTTTTTACAGCGGTCATATCGATTCGGTCCCCGACTCGTCGCGAAACGACTGGTTTTTCTGGAACCGCATCGAGGAATACCTGTATCAAAAGCATGACGACCGGAAAGTGGCGCTTTACTTTACGCTTTCACTCGACAATACGGTCATCGAAGAGTATCGGGTGAAGGAGAGCTACTTTTTCATGCTCGCCGATAACCGCACGACCGGCCTCGATTCGCGATATTTCGGTCCCATACGCCGATCCGATTGCATCGGCAGGGCAGTAATGGTGCTCTGGTCGCACGGCAGCAATGAACGGGGAAAATGGCGGTTCAGGTTCAAACGGCTGGGAAGATTCATATCATGAAACAAGAAAAAATAAAACCGGAATATTTTGGACGCTTCGGCGGCACCTATGTTCCCGAAACCCTCATGCCGGTGCTTGCAGAGGTCGAACGGGCATTCATCGCTTTTCAGAAAGACCGGGCGCGGCAGCGGGAGTACCGGGAACTTCTGAAAACGTACAACGGCCGTCCGACACCGCTCTATCTCGCGCAGGGCCTTAGTGCGCACCTCGGCGGATGCCGTATTTATCTCAAGCGTGAAGACCTCAACCACACCGGCGCACATAAAATCACCAATGCACTCGGACAGGCGCTCCTGGCAAAATCAATGGGCAAAACGAGGCTTATTGCCGAAACCGGCGCAGGTCAGCACGGAGTCGCCACAGCCACGGCGGCGGCGCTGCTCGGCATGAAGTGCGATATTTATATGGGGACCGTCGACATGGCGCGACAGCGCCCCAACGTTTTCCGGATGGACCTGCTCGGCAGCCGGGTCATCCCGGTTGACAGCGGCGGCAGGACGCTCAAGGACGCGGTCAACGAAGCGCTGCGCGACTGGACGGCAAGCGTACGCACTACGCATTACGTGTTCGGGTCGGCTCTCGGTGCGCACCCCTTCCCGACGATCGTGCGTACGTTTCAATCAATCATCGGTCGTGAAACGAAAAAACAGCTTCTTGCCGTGGAAGGACGTCTGCCGGATGTTGTCGTCGCCTGCGTGGGCGGCGGTTCGAATGCCATCGGTATATTCGACGCATTTTTACGGGACAAGGCTGTGAAGCTCGTCGGCGTCGAGGCAGGCGGCCTCGGCCTCAAAAGCGGGAAGCATGCGGCGCGGCTCTGCCCCGCCTCAACATCACGTACGGGGATACTGCACGGATCGTTTTCATACGTTCTGCAGGATAACAACGGCCAGATTGCCGATACCCACTCGATCAGCGCCGGACTCGATTACAGCGGCGTAGGACCGGAGCACTCCTTTCTGCATGAAACCGGACGGGTTGCCTATACCTACGCGACCGACAGTGAAGCCATAGCGGCGTTTTCGCTTTTATCCGAATGTGAAGGCATCATTCCGGCCCTCGAATCCGCGCACGCCGTCGCTTATGCCGTCAAAGAAGCGCCGAAACGGCCGCGGAAAAATATTATGGTCATCAATCTCTCAGGCCGCGGCGACAAGGATATTTTTTCGGTGGCCGACTATCTGGGAAAAAAGATATGAACCGATACGAAAAAGTCTTTCACCAATTAAGAGATCAAAACGAAGGGGCTTTCATCCCGTTTGCCGTTGCCGGTGATCCTGATATCGGGGCGAGCGAGATGGTGCTGAAAGCATATATCGACGGCGGTGCCGATGTTCTTGAGATCGGGTATCCCTTCAGCGATCCGATTGCCGACGGTCCGGTCAATCAGCGTGGTGCGCAACGGGCAATTGCCGCCGGCATCACCCCTGCTTCGTTTTTCAGGCTTATGAAAAAAATCCGTCGTTACAGCGATCTGCCCATCGGGCTGCTCCTCTATGCGAATACCGCCCTTCATTTCGGTTACCGGGATTTCTGCTCTGCGGCGGCCGATGCCGGCATCGACAGCCTTCTGATCGCCGACATGCCGCCCGAAGAGCACGGCGAACTAGGCCGGGCGATGTCCGTTGCGGGACTGTCGCGGGTCTTCATCGTTTCCGAGCTGACCCCGCCACGGCGCATGCGCATGATCTGCGGGGAGGTTGACGCTTTTGTCTATGTCGTAAGCCGCCTCGGAACGACGGGGACCGACGCAACGCTCAGCGGCAGCATCCGCACGACGCTGTCCAGGCTCAGATCATTCACCAACAAACCGCTTGCCGTCGGTTTCGGCATATCGACCCCGGCGCACGTCGGCGAGGTCATTGCGGCGGGCGCGGACGCCGCAATCGTCGGGAGCGCGCTGGTGAAAATCATCGAGGAAAATCTTGACACTACAGACGTACTGCCCGGCCTCCTCGCGAAAAAGGTCCGGGCGTATAAGGCCGCAACCAGTACCAAACCATACAACGGCAGGAGCCGATATGCCTGACCAGAACAACCTGCTCGATCTCAATTATATTGCCTCGCGCCTCGAGGGTCTGGAAGAGACGATCATTTCCAAACTGATCGACCGTGCCCAGTTCTGCGTGAATGAGATCTGTTATGAAGCGGGAAAAAGCGGATTTGCCGGAGAATCGAGCCGTTCGCTGTTCGACCTGCGGATGCATTACCACGAACAGATGGATGCGCTGTTCGGCAGGTTCTGCGCACCCGAGGAACGCCCCTTCACCCGCAACCTGCCCGAACCGCAGCGCGAAGTGGTGCTGCTCGAAACGGGACTCCAGATCGACGATCTGGAGAGCGTCAATTTCGCCGGCCCCATCCGTACCCATTACACGAAGCTGATCAAACTGATGTGCCGTCCCGGCGACGACGGGCAGTACGGATCGAGCGTCGAACACGACGTCTACGCCATTCAGGCGATCTCCCGCAGGATCCACTACGGCGCGTTCTATATTGCCGAATGTAAATTCAGGGGCGACCCCGACACCTACCGCCGTGTGATCGAGGCGCGCGATATCGACAAACTGGAACAGCTGGTGACGCGCAAGGAGGTGGAGGACCGCATCATCGACCGGGTCTGCCAGAAGACCAGGGAGACGCAGAAAGGGGTTAACCGTGAGATACGACAGGTCATCGAGGCGGAAGTCATCCTGCAGTTCTACCGCGACGCCGTCATTCCCCTTACGAAACAGGGTGAAATCGTCTACCTCCTGCACCGGAGGAAAACCGAGGACCTCCCCACACCCATTACCCGGACCACCTGGAAGTTCAAATGGTAAGCCCGGCGGTCCCAACCGACACGTGAAAGGAATGCATTCGTGCTGACCATACGACCGGCGAAAAACCTGCAGGGCGGAATCGATCTCCCGCCGAGCCCCGATTCCTGCCTGCTCGCAACCGTCGCAGCGCTGGCACGGCACCGGGCGGTCCGCATCACTCCCGCTCCCGACGTGCCCGTCCTCCGCGAGTGGGCGGCCGCCCTGAGCGGCTGTGCGACGGTAAAATTGACAGACAATGAATGCCTCGTCACTCCGGCAACCGACGATGCGGCGCGACGCGTCGTTTTTCCCTCCACCGATCTGCCCTACCGCGATCTCGTGGTCTTCACCCTTCTCGGCATGGGAACAGCTATTGATTTCACCTCGATCACGGAGCAACGGTGCGATTTCTGGCGGGAACAGGCGAAACGTCTCGGTTACACGCTGCACATCGAGCCCGGGGCGACCTCGACCTGCCTGAGTATTTCCGCCGCATCAACCGCAGCCCCGCCCGCCCCGGTGGTCGATGAGACGGACGTCCAGCCGCTCCTCGGGCTGCTCCTTGGCACAGCGGGGAATCGAACATTTACGGTAGATAATGTGCTTGTCTCCCCCCTGCGGGCCGTCGCCCCGGCGTTCGGGTACCGCATCGAGGTGAAAAGCACCATTCCGAGAGAACGCAATGAGGTAGCGCGGCGGCTTCACCACCTGCGGCAGAAAACCCGCCCCGCCGGCTCCGGACAGCAATTCACCGTTACCGCCGATTTTACCGGCGGCGTCACTCCGTCAACGGAGCCGATCTCCGTCACCCTTCCCGGCGATGAGCTGGCTGCCGCCCTGTTTACCGCGGCAAGATGCCTTTTCCCGAAAAGTTCTTTTATCATAAGTAACATGCTCCTCGAAACCTGGGCCAACCCGGTAGTGGCCTTCATCAGGAAAATGGGGTGCAAGGTGTCGCTTCAGGAAACGGGGCACACCTCCTTCGGACCGGTGGGTATGCTCCATATTCAGATGACCGGACTGAGCGGCAGAAAGATGGAATGCGTGCCGGCGGTTCAGTATATTCCCTTTTTACCGGCGATGGCGGTGATCGCGGCGTTCGCCGAGGGGGAAACGGTTTTTCGCGAACTTTCTGACCTGCGGCTCGACCGTCCCGACGGTATTGAGCAGATCGAGTCGTGCATCCGGATTCTCGGCGCCCGCCATGGTGAGATGCCCGACGGCATCGTGCTCAAGGGTGGCCGGAATTTCGACGGGTTCGACCTCGACACGCCGCTTCCCGCGCACTGTGCCGCGGCATTCGCGATCGCGGGGCTGCGTTGCGTCGGTACCACGACGATCAATGACGAACGGCTAAGGCAGCGGCTCCCGCAATTCGGGGAGATTCTCACCGCCATGTGCGAATACCGGGAGTGATATGCAGAAAATTAACACGTTCGGTGTTGTTGCTTTCAAGGAATCCGGCCAGATACGGGCGGTGGTGGACCGCATTGTCGACTGGTCGCGAAGCAACGGCGTTCCGCTTTCGTTCCATCCCCTTCTCGAAAACCAGGTCGCCGCCCCGGTTGCCGCCGATGAAACGTCATTTATCAACTCCTCCGATGCGATCATCTCGCTCGGCGGCGACGGCACGTTCCTTTCGGTGGCCCGTATGTGCCGTTTTACCGGTAAACCGGTGATCGGCGTCAACATCGGGGGCTTGGGCTTTCTCACCGACATCGGCATCGACGACCTGGAAAAAAACCTGATAAAAATACGCAACGGCAATTACCAAACGATCAACCGGATGGTACTCGACGCAAAACTGGTGCGTGACGCTCAGGTGATCAGCGCTTTCCACGCGCTGAATGATGTCTTCATCAACCGTGTCAACACGCCGAAACTGACATCGATCTCCGCATGGTACGGCAGTGATTTTATCACCGAATTTTTTGCCGACGGCATTATCGTCGCCACGCCGAGCGGCTCAACCGCCTATTCCCTCTCCGCCGGCGGTCCGATCGTCGAACCGACCGTGCTGGCGTTCCTGCTCACGCCCATCTGCCCCCACTCGCTTACCGAACGGCCGATTATCCTTCCGTCGGATAAGGAGCTGCAGCTTGTCATCAATGAAAAGAACCCCGACCTGCTCCTCAGCATCGACGGGCTGGAGTCGGTCCGCCTGCAAAGCGACGACCGGATCATTGTCTCCTGCGGCGGCGTTGCCGGCAACCTCATACAGCTTGCCGAGCAATCCTATTTTTCGCTCCTGCGGCGTAAACTGGACTGGGGGCGCGGCTACAAACAGCGGAAAAGCGCCCATGATCCGTGAGTTGCGCATAAAGAACCTTGCACTGATAGAGTCCCTTACCCTTGAATTCGAGCACGGTTTTACCGTGTTTACCGGTGAGACAGGCGCGGGGAAATCGATCCTCGTCGGCGCCATCGGGCTTCTGCTCGGCGATCGTGCGTCATCGGAAAACATCAGAAGCGGTTACGATGAGGCGGAGGTCAGCGGAATATTCGAGGTCGACGCAGCGGCCGAACCGTTTCGATCGCTTTTTGAGGAGTTGTCGATAACCGCCGACGACAACCAGCTTATCATCCGCCGCCGAATCTCCCACGCCGACCGTTCGCGTATCCACGTCAATGAAACGCCTCTCTCCCTTGCCGCACTGCGCCGCATCGGCGACCTTCTGATCGACCTTCACGGCCAGCACGACCACCAGTCGCTCCTTAACGAACAGACCCATTGCGCCATCATCGACCGCCTGGAAGGCGTCAGGGAACTGCGCGGCACCTACGGCGCTACATGGCAATCATTCACCGAAGCGCAGCGCGCGCTTGCACAGCACGACGCCGCGACACGCCTGCTCAACGAGAAACGGGAGATGCTTGAATTCCAGCTTCACGAACTCGATCAGGCGCACCTTAAAAGCGGTGAGGAGGAGGAACTCGAGGCCGAGCTGAAACTACTTTCGTCGTCGGTCCAGCGGATCGCGGCGGTGAGCGGCATTCTTGAACTGATCGGGTCGCCGACCGCAGTCTCAATCGACAAGCAGGCCGCTTCGGTACGGCGGCATCTGGAGCAGCTTGCCAAATACGACCCTGCGGCGCTGCCCTGGATCGACGATGTCGAAAACGCACAGCGCATCTTTTCCGAACTCGAGGCGTTCTGCAGCTCCTACCTGAGCGCAACCGGCGAGCGGACCGATCCCGGCCGCATCGAAAAAATCAACGCACGGGTGGCGAAAATTCAGCGGCTTAAAAAGAAATATTCCACGACGATCGAGGGGCTGATTTCCAAAGAGCAATCGCTCCGCGGCGACCTCGCGGCACTTGAAAACAGCGGCGCCGACCGGCAGGAGCTTGAAAAAACAGCACGTGCCGCGCAAACCGCCTGCCTGTCCGCCGGAAAGCGGCTGAGTGATGCCCGTCAATCAATTGCACGGAAATTCGACCGCACAATTACCGCCATGATGGAACAGCTCGGTTTTGCGGGCGGAAAGTGGCGGACCGTTTTCGAACCGCTTGAAGCGCCGTCGGAACAAGGCCTCGAAACCGTCCGTTTCTTCGTGCGTACCAACCCGGGGGAGGCGGAGCTGCCGCTCGCCGCAACCGCCTCGGGAGGCGAGATATCCCGTCTCATGCTCGCGGTAAAGACCGTCCTTTCTCGAAGCGACTATGTGCCGGTGCTCATTTTCGACGAGATCGACACGGGTATCGGCGGTGTGGTTGCGAGTGCGGTCGGCGAGGCGCTCAAGGAATTAAGTTTGACACACCAGGTGCTTTGCATCTCCCACCTGCACCAGATCGCTTCGCTTGCCGACCGGCAGGTAAAAGTATACAAGGAGCAATCGGGCAGCCGGACCGTCACCCGCATCGAACAACTTGCCAATGAGGAAAGGGTAAAGGAAATCGCACGCATGCTCGGGGGGGATTCGAAGATCGCGATCGAACATGCGAGGGAACTGCTGGGGAAGGGGTAGTTGGCTATACCCGGGTGGGCTCCCGCTTCAATAAATCTGAATCTGCACCAGTGGCAAGGTGCCACGTCCCTGTCGAGCGGCGAAACCCGTATTTTTCATTTTCTGTTGGAATAATGTTATTATTTAATGAAAGGTGTCCTTAACATTTTCTCTGAAAAAGGCTTATTAATTATGCGAACACCCCTCCCCTGTTTGTTGGTCCTGATTCTAATGACTTATCACCCGGTCATATCCGGCGAATGTGAGAACTGGCGGGAGCGACATCCGGAGTGGATTTTCTGCGACGACTTCGAGGATACCGGCGCGCTCGTTAAACCGGGACGCTATTTCGAATACGACGACAACGACGGCGATTTTGCCAATATCAACGGCGTGGGTATTGACGGATCCCACGGCATGCGGGTCCGGTTCCAGGAGGGTGAGGTCGGGGCCGGAGGCATCAAGGTTGCATTCGGCAGAAACCCGGTCGGTTATATGAACAAACAGAATATACGATCCGACGAGGATTTCCGGGAGATTTACTACCGCATGTATCTGAAGATGCAGGAGGGCTGGAACGGCAGTCCGGCTAAACTGTCACGGGCGACCTGTTTCCCTCTTGCGGCTGACTGGCGGCAGGCCATGATCGCGCATCTCTGGAGCGACGACGATGACCATCTGCTGATTGATCCTGCAAGCTGCATAGACAACAACGGAAATGTTGTGTGTACAAAATACAATGATTTCGATCATTTGAAATGGCTCGGGAACAAGTCGGGGGTGACGCCGATTTTTTCCACCGAATATTCCAACCGATGGTTCTGCATCGAGGCACATGTGAAACTCAATGACCCGGGCCAGTCAAACGGCATTCAGGAATTCTGGATCGACGGCAATCTTGAAGCGCGTAAAACAGGGCTGAATTTCACCGGATCATTCGATGAGTACGCGATCAACGCGGTGTTTTTCGAGAATTACTGGAATTCCGGCTCGGTGAAGCTTCAGGAGCGATATTTCGACAATATCGTCATTTCAACGGAGCCGATCGGCCCGGTTGCGAATTCATCGACGATTTATGGGCCGAAGAATAAAAAGACCGGCTCTCCGGTCAGGGTCGCCTTCATGAAAAACAGGGTGCTAACAATCAATTCAGACCGGACCATTTCCCGCCTGTCGCTGGTTGCCGCATCCGGAGAGGTGCTCACCGACCGGACGATTTCCGATTCACGCACGGTTGCGTATGACTGCTCATCATTGGCCGGCGGTGTTTGTTTTTACCGGATCTGTTTTACGGACAAGGCTGCATCGCCCTGTTCGGGGAAGGTGGTAAGGTTTTAAGGAAGCGATACAACGCGATCCAAGCGATTTTTTCGCTAATGTTAACGTTGTTGAACAAGCTTCCCTCTGATTGAAAGAAACTGCTCCCGTTTTCCTTCCTTTTCCGACCAGCGCTCCAGCTCATGAATATCAACAGCCTGTTTTTCCGCAACAATCACCGCCTGTTCAAGACATTGCAGATCATTCCAGTGGTAAAATCCGGCAAGACGATCCTTAACGCAATCGGTAGGTGAGAGCAGCAGTAGTGTGCCGGTTTTAAAAGACAGCCTGTTCGGCGCACCCGCAGGTTCATCGCCGACGGTTATTGGCCCGGGAGGAAATTCAACAAAAAATCCGGTGTCGGGATGTTTGAAGTAGCGCTGCTGCGCGGTAAAACCGATTTCTCCCATGACCTTTTTAAGCTTTACCGGTGTAGTAGGCATATTCTCAATGAAATCAAGATCAAACGACGGATACCGGTTTTCCGTATACACCGAAACACAGGCGCCACCCGACAATACTACCCTGATGCCGTTACGTTCAAGATGTGTACAGACATACGCCGCCAATTCCTGCAGATTCATCATGCCGACAGGTTTCACAACGGTTTATTCTTTCTGCGCGGCCGTCTGCGGATGTTTATAAGCGCCTCTCGCTCTTCAGGAGTATAAAAAGTGAGCGCTTTATCCAAAAGAATTCTGAGTTCATTTAAAAACGGATATTGGGGATTCATTAAATAGAGCCGCGTACGCCCCGCGGAGCGGCTTGCCAGTACCCGTCCGAACTCCAATCGCTCCAATTGCTTCTGAACCGGATCCAGATCAGTAGAAAAATAACGGGCGATCTCACGCGCATACCCTTCGTTTCTGGCGTGTATAAAAAGCAGCACCCGTTCACGATTAATTGAGCCGAACAGTGTTTCAAGCATTACACCGACCTCCTTAATAGGTCTTTTGCTATTAAATATAGGTCAATTGCATCAGGAGTGCAACACTTGTTCGTTTTCGATCTCGATTGATAGAATCCCCCCATCGTCACTCTCCTCATTCCGTTCAACCCGATAATCAGCACCCATCTGCGGTCCGGACGTTTTTTATAATGCCCCGCAATGAAAGTGAGGAGACACACATTTGATTTTTCCATCTGTCACAACAGATACCGTAGAATCCGGCATACCCAGAAATCATTTTCGACGATTGCTTCCGGGATGCCCATGGTGGCCGCAGTCTCCCTGAAAAGTTCACTGCGGTCGGATTGATTCATCCGGGCGATCTTATCCATTGCCGCTCTCTCCGCATATTTTCTTGATCGCTTCATATACCCAGTCGGTTCCGTACTGCGTCTTCTTCATCAGCTCCTTTTTTTCATTCGGGGTGAGCTTCTCTCGAATGGTTTTGATAACTGAGTTGTCAAGGCGCTCTTCCGGTGGCACTTACCGCAAAAAACGACAGGTGATATTGATTTCGCTTTGATGACTATGGGCAGGATACTGTGTCGCCTTGCTTTTAATGGAAAGGGATGGCATCAGAACCAGTATTGCCCCGATTGTCTCGAACCGCTTGAATGGCGGTATTTCCTTTCAGATTTCATTGATACCTGTTCGGATTTGCATAAAACTGTCATTGATGATGAAACTATCACATTGAAACAGTGTACCGGTTTGATGAAAGAATTTCTATCCCGAAATGGGTAAACTGACACGGAAGCCACTGATCCCTGATATCTGGTCTATTACCCAGACTATTGCCAGAAAAAACGGATGGAAGATTGTTCCGTCGGGAGAGGCAGCACTTAACGCGCTTGGCCTTTCAACACAGGTTCCCGGCAGATATGTTTTTTTACTGACGGCAAAAACATTGAATATCGTCTGGGAAACAGAACCCTTACGTTTCGTAAAAGAACGCCTAAAGATCTTCAAACGTTCAATGACTCCGGTTCAATGGTAATCCAGGCCCTGAAAACCCTTGGAAAAGAGCGCCTGTAAAAAATCATCAACATACTCACCGGTTGCTCTGTGAGTCAGGAGTGGCGGCGGACATCCCGCCCGCCGTCCCGTCAATCATAACCCTGCCGCCGCTGCAATTACCTCCTCCAGAATCTCCAGCCCGGCGTCGAGTTCCTTTTCGGTAATCGTCAACGCCGGAAAGATTCGGATGATTGTCCCGTGCTTGATATTGAGAATCAGTCCCCGTGAAAGCGCCTCCTCATGGATCTGTGCGGCGACCTCCTCCCCGAAAAATTCGACCGCGACAAGCAGCCTGCCTGCGAGCGCGCGTTGTTGCTGTAATGGTGATACATGTTATGTTTTTCATAAATTAATCCTCGATAACAATATACCATATTGCTTAAAATATGCAACCCTCTTTCTTATCGCAATTTCAGGCTATACTGGTTACCCCGTAGTAGTCCTGCAGCCGGAGAACCAATGGTTATATCCCGCAATGTAAATACCGCTCCCTCAGCCTTGATCGATGCCGATATTCCGATACCCGTAATCAGTGAAATGTAGCCCTCGCCTTCATCGTTGACCTGAAGCGTCACCGGAATAACAAGAGGAGTAATTTGATCCGGGGCATTATGGTCGATGCGGATCGAATCAACATATATCCCCGCTGCCATGCCTGATGCTCTCAATACGACGGACAAGACGCTGCTGTCACCCGCAGCCACATTTCCCGACATCGGCGAAACACTCAACCAGGAGGGCAGCACTTCTCCTCCCGTCTGTCCGGGATTCAGAAGATACTCGGAATGAGAACTCGAATTCCCCCAATCGGATGTCGAATCGGTATCCGCATCACGAAGACGGTAGGCACTGATCGATGAAAATGAGACTCCCGTCCCGTACCAGTTGATCCCGCTCGGCGGTGCATCACTGCTGCCTGTGGTGCGCACAAAATCGACACCCCGTCCCTGATCATCAAGCAGGGTAACGGATACGATGGATCCCGTCACCCAACCTAATCCGGAGCCTAAATAAAGGGTCGAGTCATTATCGGTTCCCGAACTTTCCCGCAGAACCACCCGTTTCCCTTCATGCAGTACATATCCGGAAGGAAAGTCAAAATAGTCGCTCGAGGAGGTATTATCGATCCAGCTCAACCGCCAGCCGGTCATGGTCTGGTCGCCGCCCCTGTTCCAAAGTTCGATGAAATCCGGATTACTGCAGAACTCGTTGATGACGACGCTTCCTCCGGAAATAGCCCCGATGGTAAAGGAGAGCATGTCCCCGCCCGTATTCTTGATTCGGAGGGGTCGCACGGTTGAATCACCCGCGTTGAGGGATACCGCGATAGCCGGAGGTGAAACATCTATTTGAGGCGCCGCTATTCCCGTTCCCGCAAGCGAGACGGTAATTATCGGATTATCCTCCGCATCGCTGTTCACCGTCAACGTCCCGTTGTGGCTTTCCACGCTCCCCGGTTGATAGACCACCGGAACCGTAACAGAGTTCAATGGCGGAACCGTTAAAGGCATCGAGCCGAGAACTGAAAATGCTGGATGGCTCGATGAAATGGAATTTACCTGCGTCGCTTCGTTGCCGTTGTTGGAAAGAGTGATGACCATAGTATCACTCAAACCGACCCATAGTGATCCGAAATCGAGTGAGGAAGGTGATGCTGAAAGACTGCGGAAACCGTCAACGGTGAGGGTGCAGGGGACCTCAAGCGGCGACGCTGTATTGGTCGCGTTGTGCGTGACCGAAAGTGTTTTTAAATACAACCCGCCCTGAAGATCACGTGCATTGAAGGTTATAGTGATAAGCGAACTGTCACCGGGCTCGAGGGTGTCACTGGTTGACGATAGCTGCAACCACTGCGATCCGCTGAGATAATCAAACGTGTTGCCCATCATGAGCAGCATGTCACCTCCCCAGTAGCCGTTATTGGTGTACACGTTGATCGCGACAATCGGTTTTTCCGGGTTGTAGGCGGCAAGATGGTACCCGTTTGTATAGCTACCCAGACTGATACCTGACCCCTGCGGAGTAGTCACATACGAATACAAATTAGTGGTGATCGAGGAAACCCCGCTGGTTATCGGATGGTTCTCGAAGTTTCCGGAAATCGCGGTGCTGCCGTAGGTATAGGTGGTTGCGGCAACGGGAGAATAATCAGGTTGCATTATTCTTCCGCTGAGGACCCATCCACCGCCGCTGGCAAATGAGGCTTGCAGAATGCAGACTTTCCCTCCAGCATCGACATACGCTGCGAGAGTATCGCCCATTGCAGAGGCGTTTGCCCAGGAAGTGTTGGATGTCACCACCACGATATCGTATTGCTGGAGATAAGCGAGGTTCGGCGTCGCAGCGGTACAGCTGAGCACTTTCACCGTATCAACATTTGATAATGCGCGTAATCCGGTGACAAAGTCGTCCGTTCCGTCGGTTGAAAGCATCGTGGTGGCGTACAATATCCGCAGGTTTGAAGCGTTGAACCGTTTGTCCGGGAGCGGACCGGGGCCGATTCTTGCTGAACTGTCAATTCCTCCGACAGCTGCATTCATTGCCGGATCAATCGGATACGGGGCAGGAATCAGTTCCGGAATCCCCCGAAAGACCCGCAGCTGAGGACCATTGATATCGATAGAAAAGGTGAGCGTAGCGTTTCCGGGCGCGACACTATTTTTGATTATGAATGTTTCATCCGTACTGTCTCCTCCGTTAAGCGTCACGAAAAACGAGGCCGGTGCTACGCTGATGTTCGGAGGAAGTATCCCGGTACCGGTGCACCCGACCGCAATCACCGGATTATCCTCCGCATCGCTGTTCACCGTCAATGTACCGTTGTGACTTCCCACGGCCCCCGGTTGAAAGACTACAGGAACCGAAACAGAGTCGAATGGTGGAACCGTTAAAGGCAACGAGCCAAGGGCGGAAAACGCTGAATGATTCAATGAAATGGAATTTACCAGCGTTGCTTCGTTCCCGCTGTTGGAAAGAGTAATCATCATGGTATCGCTCAACCCGACACACAGGGGATCAAAATTAAGCGATATCGGCGAAGCTGAAAGGCTCCGGAAGCCGTTGACCGTAAGGGTACAGGGGATTACAATCGGCATTGGTTGCGAAGGGGCATTATGGAAAATTGCCGCTTGTGCATTATAAATACCTCCCAATAAACCGTTTGCGTCAAAGGTTATATCAGCATTGATTTGATTCCCTCCGGAGATTATTCCAGTATCGGGATGTACTCGCACCCAATCGGTAGCAGATAAATCGATGGCATTTTCAATAACTGTTTGTAAAATTGCACGGTCCGATGAATTTCCCCAATAAGAATCACTCGCAGTGCTGGTAAAATAACACAGCATTCCATTTCCAACCGGTTTTACAATTAAAGATGGAAATCCATCGCCATTTAAAGAGACGACATGGGCGAGGCTATCGCTGATTCGTATCATGTAATACGATGCGGAAGTATTTACATATGAATACGTTTGAGGCAAGTGGTACGCCAATGGATGTGCGGGGTCGATGACTTGAAGATGGGGCGTCGTGGAGGTGGTCCAACCCTGTTGATTCGTATGTTTCAACAAGTAATTTTGCAGGCCAGTGTAATATGCTGATAAATTGGTGCCGCCGATCATGATTAATTTCTTTCCGGAGGCCGCGGCATTGGCTAACGCAAGAACGCTCGCTTCGTAAATCGAACCGCCATCCATTCCGACAATGATAATGTCATAGGGATTAAAATCTATCGACGAAAAATCAGAGGTTTGGACAAGGGTATGAGGTTTCCCCAAGTTATTGAGAACAGATACCACCGAATTGGTTAACGAAGTAGTAGCTAAAACAAGAATCTGTTCCGCCAACTGTCCGTTCTCAAATTGCAATTGCGGCAGATCAACTACGGCCATATCAGAACTCGCAGTTTCTCTCTGGGATATAACTGGAATAGAATCCTGTACATGATTGAGGTTCACTCGGGTTGCCGCCGGCCGCTGGATCCTGATTTTAAATGATAAGTCGGCACCACCCGAATTTGAAAGTGAAAGAGTCCGGACAATAGAATCTCCGGCTATTGCAGCGACAGAGAAACTCGACGGCGACACGGCAATGATTGGAGGATTGGTTCCAGTACCCGACAAGGTGATGCTAATGACCGGATTATCCTCCGCATTGCTTGAAATCGTCAACGCCCCCGAA
This sequence comes from Chitinispirillaceae bacterium, assembly GCA_016929415.1. GTDB lineage: Bacteria > Fibrobacterota > Chitinivibrionia > Chitinivibrionales > Chitinispirillaceae > JAFGNB01. Next base: position 21,495 of record JAFGIW010000222.1, read on the forward strand.
TGTTGCCCCAGACTTGTCGGACTATAGACAACATTGACGGTTGAACTTCCGAACGCTGGGACGGAAAGCGGAAGCGAGGGACTGCAGGTGAAAAGAGGATTTGAACTCGTTATGGCCGATACGACGGTCACTTCGTCGCCGGTATTGGTCAAAATGAGCTGTGATGTATCGTCGGCACCTACCCAGCATGAGCCGAAATCGATCGATGACGGATTCACCGACAGTCTCCGCATGCCGTCGACATAGAGCGTGCACGGAAAGAGGTGTGGGCTGGTCTGTGTCGGATCGTTATGGGTGATTTCGAGCGATCCGGTATAGGTACCGCCCGTGAGTTCCGCGCTGTTCAATTGCACGGCGAGCTGCGTCGAACCGCCCGCGGGAACCGTTCCACTCTCGGGAGTTACCGCAAGCCATGCCGGCGCCGGCCGCAAACGCACGGCAAGACTGTTCTTCAGGTAGGAGGCGTTGTAAACAACCGTCAAGCCGTCGTCCCTGGCGCCGTTCTGGATACCGACGGTTGCGCTGTTAAGCGTGCCGGTAAGCGTGTGGTAGAAAAAAGTGATCGTTCCATTCTGTTCGATTACCATCTGGAAAGTATAGGTACTCGAACTATGGACTACATTGTTGAACTGGACGATCGCCCGGTTACCGAAATCCTGAAAATAGATGTCTCCGCCGTTAACGGGATACAGGTCGTCGAAAAATCCCGCAACAAGGTTCGCGGGCATGCTGGTCGACGGCAACGCATAATTGCCGTACTGCGAACTGCCGGCGCCGAACGTGCAATATCCGTTCGAACTGACATAGACGGTCGAATACTCGACGCCGTACAACGGAAAGGAGAATGAAAGCGACCTTGACTCATAACAATCGTCGCATCCGGAAACCGATGAAAGACGCGATCCAGTGCCGCTGATATCGTTCCACTGGAATACCGGCCCGCCCGGTTCATCGGAATCGGTCCAGCGGTAACCGAACTGATCGGGTCCGCCGCTGCCCAACGTCACCGGATGTCCGATACGGGTATCGGGAGCGCCTTTGGGCAGCTCGACGAAATGGGATGCGTCATACAGCCGCTCCGCAGGCTGCACCGCCGTCCCCGTATAATCCCGCGCGGCTATCGTGAAGGTCAGCGGAGCATCGCCGCTATTGGCAAGGGTGACGGACCGGCTCGTCGAACCGCCGGTGGCGACGGTTTCGCGAATCGATGACGGCATCAAATCCATAAGCGGGCGCGCAAGGTTGAAATTGACATTACTCACGGTGGGTGGAATAGTCACGGAAACCGGCGATGACTGCAGATATCCGTCGGCTGCCGCAACAATGCTGTAGGTACCGTCGATACCTCCGAACAGATAATACCCCGATGCATCGGTCGTTACCGATCCACTTAAAGGTCCGGTGAAGCTGACGGCCGCCCCGGCGATCGGATTGCCGCCGGTCAGTGTACGGACATACCCGCTCACTTGGCTCGATGTATACACTGTTATCGAGAATTCCGACGTCCATTCTCCCGTTGCATTGTCATGAGCGGTGAGCGTGAATTGTATGGTATGGGGAGTAGGGCAGTCCGAAGCGATACTCACGGTCATGTCGTCAAGCGCCTCCTGCGACGAGCCGCAGCAGGGAATGTCCCCGACATCGGCCGTGTTATCGACAATCGAAACGTAACCGTCGGTTGTCGTTAACTGCAGGTTGACGCCGTTGGCGATTTCCGATCCGACATTCACCATTGTCGGACGGATGACGATCTGCTCGCCGGGATTGACAAGCCCGTCGCCGTTTCCCGCTGCATCATTAATGGTGTGCGAAAGGTACTGCACCATCGGCCCGGTCAACTGGCCGCGGATCAGAAGCTGCGGATCGCCGAACAGGTTCGTCTCGTACATGCACCAGCGGATATAGTTTCCGTTGATATCCCAGATATTGTCTTCATGGCTGTCGGCATTGACATCCCCGAAGGTTAAAATATATTCGCCGAAATAGGCGTCCCAGAACTGCCGGTCGAAACGCTGGCTCGGTCCGTCCATGGTTGAATCGCCATCATTGTGGGCGCCCCATCCGTAACGGGAGTTAAAAACAACCGCAAATGCGCCGTGCCGGTTGCTCGTTGTGAAATGCTCGGCAATGCAGTTGGCCGTATAATCGCCCGGATAACACCCCTGCGAGTAAGCGAAAAACGGTTTCGTGTTGGTCAAGGCATCGACACTACTGTTGGTAAGCTTCATCACGTTGGTCTCATTCGCGTGCCCCAGGTGATTATAAATGCTCACCGCATCGGAGTTAAAACTTGCAATGAGGTCGGAGGCCGGCCAGTCGCCGAAATAATCGTACATCGAATCAACATTGAATACCGCGCATGCATCGAACCCGACGGTCGTATATCCCGAAGCGGTCGACCCGTGATGGATCTCCTTCATGTAGGCATAGGCGTGGCCGTAAATACCGGACCCGAATTGCGAGCCGAGGTATTCGCCCAGAAGCATGGCCTGACGCAGATAGGGCGACGACTCGCTTTCATTCGCATAGGCGATCGTTTTATAAACGAAGTTCGACATTTCCGCTGCATTTTCGGCGCTTGCCCGTCCGATCGCCACTTCGGCCATCAGGTCGACATCGGCTCCGCCGGGGCCGTCGGTGGGTTCTCCCCAGTAGGAATCGCCGTCGTTGTTGTACGTGCCGTCGAGGCATTGATAATAGAGGTCGCTGGGGATCGTGGTTCCGTCATCATACAGATAGCGAACCGGAATGATGCCGACATCGCCGCCCAGAAGCACGTACTCCGTCTCCCAATTTGAGTAGGCGTCGATGATGAAATTGCGGATACGCTCAGGATTATCAACCCCACTGTACTCCGCATATATATCCTCGACCGTGACGATGGTCGCGGAGATCCCGTGTGATTGCTTATGGGAAATCAAGTCCCGCAGCGTCACATCGGTGGTCGCATCGCGCAAGGCAGCGCTGGTGATGACGACATACCGGTAACTGTCCGCCGGATCGCAGATGCCCAGCGGCTGCACCCCTCCGCCGCCGTCGTTTGACGAGCCGTCTTCATATGAATCGAGATCTTCGGGGTTTTCAACCGACATATACAATTGACGTTGTACTGCGCGTCCACCGTGGACGCCGCCCTCCGCCGCCGAAATGGGCTTCGTCACGACGTCGAGCTTCACCGAAGTGTAACCGATAAGACGCCCGCTGCGCGGATGGTATGACATCGGAAAGATATTGATTATCGCAACGGCGACGCCCCGTTTTTTCTGGACGCCGACGACCTCCACTCGTCGTGCCGGGAAGGGATCGTCACTATCGTAGATCTTCGCATCCGGGTTGGTAACCGTCCGGGAGGCGTTCTTCAGCAATGGTATCGGTTTCTGACCGTGCTCGATACGATGCGAACCGGGAATCTCGACCGGTGTACCGGTTTGCAACGCGACATGGTCGAGGGTCATGCCGGCAGGCAGCACGATCTGAACCGGAATAACCGGCATGACCGGCTCCCCGGGCCTTGACCGCTGCGGAGCGCTTCCCAGTTCCAGCCGTTCGGTCTTCCCCGCGGCCGCCGCTGCGCCGCTCTTGACTTTCAACGCAGGCAACGAATATTCAAATGACAGCGTCGTGGTACCCGAACTTACTTTGCGCACTTTTATTGAATCATCCCCGGCCTGCTGCGTAAACCCCCGGGCCATTCGCCACGGCTGTTGCGCGAACAACGTCAGGGGAACAAGAGCTATCATCATACCGAACATGAGCGGTATACGCCCCGTACTTTTTCCCGTTGCCTCTTTTTTCATAATTCCGTCCTTATTGAATGTCCTCATCGTTCCTCGGGTTCTCCTGAAAATGTCGGAAACTCCCTGCATCACGCAACCCTACCGCCGACGTCCTCTTCGGGCCATTCAGCGGATGCAGGCGCGGCCTTGGCGGCTATCAGTCGATCTGCTTCCAGCCGCTCTGCACCCGAAGCCATGTGGTGCCGTCGTTATCATTGACATAGTAGGTCCCGATCTTCCCCTCCACATTCGGGTCGACGGGGTAGCCGTTCCCATGCAGTTCCGTTGACCCCGTTGCTGCGGAAACGCCAAGCGCGTATGCCGCCGCGGTAATCGGCGTGCGGGGGAGCAGGACATCCGGCATTTCACCCAGAATCGTGATCTCGGCGAAACAGTTTTCGTTCGCCGCAAGGACGGCCGCCAGATCGGTTGAGAAAAAGCCGGTCCCCAGCGTCACCACGAAATGACCGTTGTCGACGACCACGCCCTGGCCGTTCTGGGGGAGAAATGTTTCCGTATAAAGCGGCGTACCGCCATCCACGGTGGGGGTAATGTTTATTTCAACGGCAATGGTCACCGGGTCCGGAGAACCGACGGGAGATCCTTCGGCATCGGAGAGCGTCCCCGTAATGGCGAGACGGCGGTTATTCGGCTGGACCGGCGGCGCAACGGTAAAATTGGCCTGTATGGTCGCATCGCCCGCGTTGAGGGTCACGGTCGTTGCCGCAGCATTGGGGCTGGCGATCGCCGCCGTACCGCTCGTTACCGTCCAGTTGGCGAAAACATACCCGCTTGCCGCAATGGCACTGATGGGCTGCGCGACTCCCTGCGGAACGGAGACCGAACCCGAGGGAGTGGTGGTGCCGTTACCGTCGTTTGTCACGGTTAAGTCATATGTGACGGTGGTAAAATTCGCCTGTATCGTCGCATCGCCGCTTGTGAGCGTCACTGTCGTCGAGGCGCTGTTCGGACTGGCGATTGCCGCCGCACCGCCCGTCACCGTCCAGTTCAGGAACGTGTACCCGGTCGCCGCCGTCGCGCTTATCGACTGCGCCACGCCGTGCGTCACGCTGACGGCTCCCGACGGGGTCGTCGTTCCGTGGCCGTCGTTCGTCACCGTCAAAGTATAGCTAGCTAAAGTAAAGTTTGCCCTGATCGTCGCATCGCCGCTCGTAAGCGTTACCGTTGTCGATGCACTGGTAGGGCTGGCGATCGTCGCCGTACCGCCCGTCACCGTCCAGTTCGAAAAAACATACCCGGTAGCCGCCGTCGCGCTGATCGACTGCGCCACACCGTGCGTCACCGTCACGGTTCCCGAAGGGACGGTCGTGCCGTTGCCGTCGTTCGTCATCGTCAGGCTGTAGGTCAATCCGGTGAAATTGGCCCTGATCGTCGCATTTCCGCTCGTGAGCGTCACCGTTGTTGCGGCGCTGGCCGGATCGGCGATCGTCGCCGTGCCGCTCGTCACCGTCCAGTTCGAGAACTCATATCCCGACGCAGCTGTGGCACTTATCGACCGGGCAACGCCCGGCGTCACGACAACCGTTCCGGAAGGCGTCGTCGTACCGTGGCCGTCGTTCGTCACCGTTAGGTTGTACGTGGAAACTGCAAAATTCGCCCGTATCGTCGCATTGCCGCCTGTGAGCGTCACCGTCGTCGAGGCGCTGCTCGGATCGACGATCGTCGCCGTGCCGCTCGTCACCGTCCAGCTCGAAAACTGATATCCCGATGCAGCCGTCGCGCTTATTGACTGCGCCACACCGTGCGTCACCGTCACGGTTCCCGAAGGGTTGGTCGTGCCGTTGCCGTCGTTGGTGACGGTCAGGGTGTAGTTGACTGCGGTAAAATTGGCCCGTACGGTTGCATTTGCGCTCCAGAGCGTCACGGTGGTCGAGGCACTGTTGGCGTTTGCGATTGTCGCCGTGCCGCTCGTCACCGTCCAATTCGAGAACTGGTATCCCGACGCGGCCGTCGCACTGACCGACCGCGCCACCCCTGCGGTCACCGTAACCGCTCCTGAGGGAGAAGTCGTGCCGTGACCGTTATTGTTCACCGTCAGCGTATACTGATTCCCGGTCCAGAGGCGCAACCGGCTGTTGGGAATCGGCCGCTCAGCATCACCGGTGATGCCCGGGCCCCGCCATCCGACTGCCAGGTTGTCGTTCTGGCTTCCCTCTTTGTGCAATGCTTCTATATAATAGTATTGTCCGGCTTGCAGGGTAATCCCCGATGACTCTTGAGAACTGTATTTCGTCCATTGCCGTGAATCGCAATACCCGTTCACATAGGCGATGCGGGAAGCGTTCGCCGGATCGCTCGATGTGCTCAGCCAGAGTTCAGAATAGTCGTCGGAAGCGATCCAGAACGTATAGGTACCGGTCGTCGGCGGCACGATAAATCCCCGGTAGCGGCAGCCGTAATTATCTCCCGCCTGGGTAGGTCCTTCGAAGCTCGAAACAGTACTCGAGGAGGTCGGACTGTTGGGGTAGTTGCCGTTTGACGTGAGGTTGCTTATCGTTACGCCGGAAATTCCGCTCCAGTATTGGCGCAGAATACCGTTGGACTGTGCCGACGCCAGCGAAACCATTCCGCATATAAGGAACAGACCGGCGCACAACCGCAGGTGTAAGCTTCTTGTGTTACGAAATACTGTCATATCAACCGACCTCCTGCTAAAGTGGTAATAATAAATATTGACGATATCCGTTTATGGTAAACTAAAAAGCTCCCCCACCCATAGTGACGGAGCAGCGATAATTTTCAGCAATTAAAAGAGGCCCGTTTTAAAATAAATGTCCGTCCGATCATGCGCAAGAAAAATGTGAAAACGAATCCAATGCGTTGAAAGACAAAGGATTACGTTTTGTCGCGGGACGTTCCCCGAAGTCTGTTGTATCGCAGAGGCAGGGTGATCGACGCTGCCTGAAGTGCGAAATATCAATAACTTAACTTCCCGAATGTCCTTTTGGATTATTCACCGATGTTTCAGTACACCAGTCAGAAGCGGCCTCTTTGGCAGTGAGTCGGCCAGCCGAAAAAGACGGGAGACAGGCTCTCGAATGCCCCCTGCTTTATCAATGCCCTGTTACGGCAACAACAGTCCGTTAAATGGTCCGTTCCCTATAAATGACAGCTGCGATGCAGCATCCCGCCGGCAGACAGCATTGAAAACCCTGTTTTCCAAGCTGAAATTGTCCGGGCTTCCCCACACCATCGAAGGTTGGACCGTGGCCTGCAAAAAATCTGGATAACGGATGTCTTGCCAAACATTATCTCTGTAAGTTATCCTCTTGGCCATTATAGATCATCCGGCTCCAAAGTTCCTGATAATTCGAGAATTGGTTCAGCAGCAGAATGTCCCCTTCGGCGGCAAGCTCCCCCAGCGTTTGGATGGCTTTATTTTTATCCTTGATCAGAAGCACGTCCTTTTTCAAGACAATATCACCGAAAAAGGTGCCCACGATCGGAAGCCACGCTCTTCGGGAGGGCGCCAGGAGGGAGGTGCCAATCGTCCTTTGGGATGGGGCGCCGGCAAGATCCAAGATGGTGGGAGCAATATCAATATGGGAACCAAGAAGGGTGTCTTGTTCCCCGCCCGTTATGCCAAGTCCGATGATGAAGAACGGCACATGAAAGAAATGCTGGATCTCCTGGCCTATGTCAGCGACTGGATCAATGGGTTTGTTGCCGTTGTCCGCCGTGATAAGAAGATAGGTGTTGTTGTACCATCCCCTTGTCTTCAAGGAATCCCAGAAAACGCCAAAAGCGTAATCCGAATAATGGAGGCCGTTCAAATAGGGGGCCTTTTTAGGATCTACAGATTCGTTAAAAACCTGGAATTTCTCTTGCATTTTATACGGATGGTGGTTGCTGAGGGTCAGAAAGGTGGCAAAGAATGGCTGGTGGACCCTTGAGAGCGAGTCCAGCGCATAAAAGCCGTACCGGAAGAAATCTTCGTCCCAGATCCCCCACCCTTCGCGCGGGATATCCGCGGGAAATTCGTCGCGGTCGAACAGTTTGTCAAAAGCGTGGTATGGGAGAATGTCCTTTCGATTATCAAACGATGCCGTGTTTCCATGGAACCAATAGTTCCTGTACCCTATCCTGTGCAGTTCCTCGCTGATGAATTCCGTTTTAAAACTCGGTGCTTCGTAGAATATCAGCCAGCCACTGCCCCCCAGCTCTCCCGTGTACATTGACCATAACGCCCGCGAGGTCATGTATCCGTTTGAATAGAAATTCCGGTATCTTCGCCCCTCTTTCTCCGCGTTTTTTAGATTCCCGGCAATGGGCACTCCCTTGATGGCGCTGTCGATCTCTGCGTTTCTGAAAGACTCAAATACAATAAGGATGATGTTCGGCGGGGAACCATTATCGGCGACCTTTTCCATGTCTTCCCCGGATATAAAAAACAGGGAGTCGCGCAGCGTCTTTAACGCCGCGATTTCTTCCGTTTTGAGCGGTTTATACCGGGGGGCCGCTTTCAAGAGGGAATGGAAATACAGCGACTGCGATGAAGCGAAGATCCGCGGGGTCGGGTTGCGATAGCCGTATCGCCGCAATGCCGCGACCGGCAGAAGCCATAATGCTGCAAGCAGAACGACGAGTACAAGCCGTGTGCCCTCGCGGCGTTTTTTACAGCAGATGAACAGCAGTATAAAAACAAAAACGGGCACCAGGACAAATAGCAGGCCCTGGAAAGAAAAAACGGCGCCGGTTCCCGACCCGATGAGAAAGGAAAGATCCGCAGCATAACCGAGTTCGTTTCTGGAAAGAAGATGGTACAATTCTTCCGCAACGAACAGGTTTGACGCATTGAGCAGAAGAACGGCGATGGATGTGGTGAGTAAAAGTAAGCGTAAAAACATTCTAAAACGGCTTTTTCCCCATGCGGCCGTGCCAAAAAGGGCCAGGCATACGATTATGGGAGCGTCGATCGCCGTAACGCGCATACTTTCAAGAAGTGGATCGACGCCTGCCGGCCCGATACTCCGTGAAATGGCATACCGCGGGCCCCACCATGCAAGGGTAAAAAACAGCAGCCATAGCGCGTGAACGCCAAGAGACCATGCGATCGAATCGGAAGCCCGTCTTCCGCTGGGATTCGCCCATTTCTTTATTGACAGTAGATAATACATTTATAGGTTCTATTTATCGTCGCGTGCCGATGGCTGATAAAAACCCGTATATATACCAAAGGCAACGCAGGCTTTCCTGATTATCGAAGCGTCATCAGCAAAGAATCTAGGCGCGCGCAGAACTTGTGTGCACCGGCTTCGCAGAGATGGTCGGCGTTCCAGGCGTCGTCATCGCCATAATCGTGGTCACCTCCATTATTCGCATCGAAAAAATGACAATTCGGTAATGCTTCCGCCAGTGCTCGCAGTGCCGACACCATCGCTTGCCCTCCCTGGCGATTCGGACCATATTTCCCGTACGAATTCGTTTGCCGATAATAAGGGCTCTCCGGGAATATGAGAAGAACAAGATGAATTTCACGTTGGTCAAGTTCAATTGACAATTTATATAACTCCTGGCAATTGGCTTTAAATTCGACCGATGAACTATCCCGGTCTTGAACGCCACTGATCGGAAGGTTCTCTCCTTCCCAACCATCGCATGGTAGGAGAGCATTGCCGAGGGTGTCAACTGCGGGATAATAAGATGTCCAAGGAGCACGGTCGATCAGGTCGGCGATATTTACAATACGCGCGGTTGTCCAAAAATCGTGGTTCCTGTCATATTGAACGCCGAGGGTATTTAGAAACGGCGCTGATGAATTTCTGTCGGTCATGAATCCAGGGGTTACTTCCAATCCCACGATGCGCAGGGAATCGCAATGGTTAAGAATATAGTTCCTGAGTATTTCCAGGTGAACGAGAATCGAGCCTGTTCCTGTTATGCTCATATTGAAAACTCCCGGATATGTGAACGCACGGCGGTCGATTGCCGTTTCGGTATGTGAAGAACCGAGGAAAACGGCGCGGAACTTCGGATAGAGCCGCCAGAACCCATGCATTCTATTTGCAAATTTAGGCGTTCTTTCGTCAAGAATCGGTTCGCTGTAATGACCAAGGCTATCGAGCGAGAGATCGCCGCTATAAACTGTTGCATAATCCGTCGGATCGCACCAAAGATACGAATGTCCCAAATTGACGCCGCTCACCAACTTCACGCAGTTCGATTGCTGCAGAAGCGGAACGAGATATATGGATTGGCAGGATCCGGCGGCATCGGTTCCGCAGGCAACCGCAAATTGAGGGATATTCGACCATTCGGGAAAGTCCCACGAACTCTCCGATGCCGGAGCCTTATACCATGACAGCGTTTTACCGGAAAATTCCGCGACGAAAAGATACTGATGTGCGCCATATGATTCTCCCGTCAAGGTGCTTGGCGTTGGAGAGCCGAAGTCTAGAAACATACACCGGTCGGGATGGAGGCTGTCGGGGGAAATCGAAACATTGCATACCTGGGTAGATTGATCGGGTTGTTTGCCGTTATCAGGGTATTGAAAAAGCGTTTTTTGTTGATTGCTGGAAAGATCGCGCATCAAGACTTGTCCAAAACCGGTTACAATGAATTGTCCATTATAGGAGATTCCATCATGGTAGCCGCCGTCCGAAATAAAAATACGCGCGCTTCCGGAAAAAGCTCCGGCTGAAACCTTTTGTAGATAGGTTTTCGTTGATGCCCACTCGCCGTTTCGGTTATCGATGGCGGAATTGGTATAAACAAGAAACGTGTCATTCGATGTACGGTCTACCCACCATCGTGGAACGTATGCGGTATCGGCCGGCAGGCGAAGCAGAGGCGATTGAGTGGAATTCAGATTGCGGATATAGGTAGTCGCCGGACCTTCAAATCCTTCGTTTCTGGTGCAAAATGCTACGTAGTTTCCATCGGGTGAAATCGTCGGGCAATAGACCGATTTCATATCGGTAAATTCATGTATCAAAACAAACGGCTCGTTGAAATTAATGTAGCAGAGCGTTCGCGCAGAGCCCGTCACATTTACAAAAACCAATTTCGCCCTTGAAGAGCATAGGTAATCCTTGATTGACGTTACTGCCAAGGAAACCGGATTCTGCAGCGCGCCACTGGAATCGACCGAGAGGTAGATCGGTTTCGGGATCACACCTCTTGCGCACCTGAACCCGGCGTATTCGGCCGAAGAGGTAACAGTGGTCGGGTAGGTCGTTGAGCGCCGAGAAGGGCGGAGGGCGTTGATGCCGTGCGCGAATGAGCCCCCTTTTATAACGCGCTCGTAATCCAAATTCGGTTCCCGAGAACCGATTGAATTACATACTGATAGAGTGACGTATGGGCCTTTCCAATCGTTAGTCCATTCGAATACATTTCCTGCCATATCGTAAAGGCCCAACCGATTCGGAGCTTTCGTTGCGACCGGATGCGCCTTGCCGCCTGAATTTGCCGAATACCAAGCATTGGCGAGGGCTTCCGAAGAGTCGGAGAGATTGGTATACAGCGATTTCGAAGAGCATCCACGAGCGGCAAATTCCCACTCTGACTCGGTAGGAAGCCGGTATCCGTCTGTTTTATAATAGATTTGAAGGCCAATCAAATCGCTAATGCGACCCGTGGCCGTTCTTCTTATATCGGTATAGGCATATACCGTATCAAGGTGCTGCTTCTTACTTTTTTCATTGCAAAATAAAACGGCATCGAACCAGCTGACATTATACACTGGATACTCCGCTCCGACGCCAGACCGGGAAGTATCGGGCACAGGTTTCTGGCTGCAGATCGAATAAAACTCGCTTTGAGTGACTTCGGTGGAGTCGATCCAATAATCATAAGTAAAAGCAACGCTCATTGTCGGATGCTCACCGGTCGAAGAAACCAAGTCAGAGGAGCCTTGCAGAAAAGATTCTCCCGAAGCCTGAATTTTGCACATCCCCGGCACTTCAATAGATTCCGGAGCTGAAGGTAACGTTTCACGATACGTACAAAAAAACAGGGTACCGATTAGAAGGCCGCTGATTGATAGGTAAAGGTTCCGCATACTATCGTCCTTGCGTCGGCTTTTTGAGTATGGGCTCATAAGCCAGCCGGCAGGAATTTTTTTCGGTTTTAGGCACTAAGTTCAAGAAAATATTGAAGAACGGCCTTTTTTTCATGCCAATATACACTACTTCCCCTGAAACAACTCCACGACTCGAGATGAAAATAGGTGTGCTGATGAAAAAAAGCAAGAATCTAAAAGTGTTCTCCAACCTAATTTATTATTTCACACGGTAACTATAATGAAATATAATCGATACTTAACGATCAATCTTTTTCATCATCAGCAGGCGGAAACCCATACACATGAAAAAGACAGGTGCGGCAGTACTGGCGGTCGGTGTATTGATTATTGGTGTCATAGCATACAAGCAAAGATATACCGCAATTCCCGATCATACGGCGTTTCCAAAAAAACCTGCAGAAAAGAATCAGTGGATGGTCGATCGGGCGGGCTTATTGAGCGACTCTTCAATCGATCGCATAAATACGCTGTTGACTCTGTTTCATCGGGAAACCGATATCGAGTTCCGGGCTCTCTGTATGTCCGACCTCGACAGTAACGGCATAGATCAATGGACTAACCGGCTTTTTAAATACTGGGAGGTGGGCTCTCTGACAAAAGGAATGAAGGGACTGCTCTTTGTACTGGCTGAAAATGAGCGGCTCGTCCGTCTGGAAGTCGGGTACGATCTTGAAGGAATCTATACCGACGGCATTGTCGGCTATATCGAAAACGAGCAGATGAAACCCTTTTTCGAGAACGGAGCCGTCGCGCGGGGTTTCGAGGCCGCCCTGGAATTTATCGTCGCTGAGGCGTGGAATAATATAAAGAGCGGGGAATACATACCCGACAAATCGGAAAAAGATACGGATAATTGGTCCGGCGGCGGCGGTGCAAAAAAAAATATCGTCGTCGGTTCTTCGCCGGGCACTCCGAAGCGATCGGTTTCGGACGCAGATGCACACTATTATGCCGCACAATCGACTCCGCAGCAGACATTCAAACGGTATCTCTACGCCGCGGTGAACCGTATAAAAGATCCGGACTTGGGCATCTATACTTCCGCAACAAGGGATTTCTTTCGAAACCGCGTCGTAACCAACGCACAGCAGGATGCGGTCCGAAAGTTCGTCGGCGTCACGTTTTCCCTGGAAACGGACGGGGATCGTGCGGTGGTATACTTCCCCGACCGGGACTTGACATACAATCCATTTTTTTTGCGCCGGAATGAAGACGGATGGCAACTTGACTTTGTAACAATGAGCGATGTCATCCGCTTCAACCATCGGAACCATTGGCATTTCGTATCGCGATACCACCCCTATATATTCGCTTTTGAAAAATACCGCATCGACAGCAACGGATTCGTTCGTTTCGACGCTTCGCGGGAGAAACGGGGTTATCTGTATATCGTAATCAAACCGCAGGACGATTCGTTGAAAGTCGCCAAAGTTTTACCGGGAAGTGAAGCGGCACAAAAAGGCATACGCCCCGGAGATCGCATCATTCACGTTAATGACAAAAAGGTGGCTGCCGTTGGATGGAAAAAGGCGCTGCGGGAGATGAAGGGAGAGCCGGGCGGCACGGTCAGTTTAGTAGTGTATCGTCCCCAAACCGATACTACATTCAGTGCAACACTGACGCTTCAGGAAAAATTTCAATACTATTGATAGGGTGCCCCTCCTGCAACATCTGATGAAGGTGATTATTCAGCAGCGGACACTGCCTAAAGGAGAATCGGGAATAGCGCGCATGGTACTCGACAATCCTTCGCGATAGGTGTCCAACATATGCCTGCGCAGGCCCTTAATCATTATGAACAAGAACATGTTTTGCAGGGTCTATATTTTTACCATCCTTGATAACTTCATAATGAAGGTGGGGCGCTGTCGAACGTCCGGTATTACCTACCAGCGCTATCGTCTGTCCCCGATTGACACGGTCATGTTTTGAAACAAGTATTTGTGAACAATGCCCATAACGAGTTACAAATCCATTTTCGTGAAAAATAGTGATTATTAATCCAAAATACTTATCATTTTCAATCTTTCCAACTACTCCGGGCGCAGTAGACTTTATTGGCGTTCCGAGCGCGGCAGCAAAATCCACCCCTTGATGGCCACCATTTAAAGCTGTTGAATCAGGGCAAAATTGTCGAGTAATCCAACCTTCAACCGGAAGAATATTGGGTAACGATCCAACTTTTTCACTTGTAGATGAGTGCTGAACAATTTGTGGTTTAATAGAAGTAACTTTTTCATTGATAAGTGATGATATAGGAGGCGCTGTTTTATGACCTTCTGCAGCCGAAACCGGTGTTGAAGATAGTCGATTCAAATATTTTGATAATCGATCAAGACGGTTTATTTTCTCCGTTATGCGGTGAAGTTCATCATTCTCTTTCGATAATTTCTCATTTTCCAACCTGATAAGCGAAAGAACCTGCAATTTGGCGGCAATTTCACCTGATTTGTACAAAAGAAGAACAATTCCGGAAAAAAAAATTACGAGGAAAATAAGTACTGAATGAAATACATACTTGGGAATTCGTAATGTAAATGTTTTCCCATTATCTTCCGGAACAAACATGAGTATGTAATGATCATTATGCTTTTTCATTTTAATAAAAATTCAATGAGCCTTGAATGAGGTAATTCCTTTTTTTCCGCTTAACCAGTGAATTCCGGAAAATAGTGTGAACCCTGACCCGCCTTTCACTTGAAATCCCCTGCTTCCCCCCATCACATTAAACTCCACTGTTCAGGATGAAAAGATGAAAATAGGTGTCCTGAAGGATAAAAAGCAAGAATCGAATACTGCTTTCGCAGGAAACGTTTGCGCGAGTCAGTGATTTAGAGATGACTTTCAACCTGTCGGGAAACGCCATCATTTCGGTGAAGGATGCCTTTTTACCCTATTCCGCCTGAGTCAGGATACCAAACGCTTGGAAACCTGTCATTGTTTTTTCTCATGGGTTATCATACAATAGACACATGTTTTAGAGGGACAATATAGTAACGGTTTCATAAGAGAATGCATCGATTCTTTGTAAATTCTGGGCCGGGGTCGGTATCGGAATCAGCTTGCCCTTCGAAGCGTTTCGCGAAGAAGGGCAAGCTGATTCCGATACCGACCCCGATATGATTCAGCCGGCAACTGTGCAGACAATTGTGAAACTGTTAATAACTCTTTGATCTCAATATAATTGTATGAGTGCTGCCAGCGGAAAATCGATTCTTGGGAAAATAGGAAAAAATTCCTTTTTTGCGTCATGTACGACGGTTCTATCGGCGGTTGCCGGTCTGGTGACATCGGTGGTACTGGCCCGGTATCTGGGTGCCGAAGAGTACGGTACGTACTCATATCTGTTATGGATTATCGGTATCGTTGCAATCTTCGCTAATTTCGGCCTGCCGAATACCGTTATAAAATACGTCGCGGAGTATAATGCAAAATCGTCCGAATCCGCCCGGACTTTTTATTCGGCAATCCTGAAAATGGAAGCGCTCCTTTCGATCGGGGGTTCGTTGATTATTGCGGTGTGGGGAGTGCTGAAAACGGATGCGCTGCTGATGTGCATTGCCGCTCTTCTGCTTATACCCCAGTCAATCGGGCGGATAGTATCTTCAACCGCCCATGGTTTACAATTGTATGAAATTACGACAAGGGCCAGGTTTCTGACAACGCCGCTTCAGGTGGCGGTACTGTGGGTGCTGCTCGTATCGGGAAGAGGGGTGGCGGAGGTTCTCATACTGATGACGGCGGCGGAAACGGCGCAATGCATTATCATCGGCGCGGCAATCATTAAAAAGCTCGGCCGGACTCGCGAAAAAAGGGGGCACGGTGTCGTTGCATGGGAAAGAGTGGTCAGGTTTTCCGCGTCGGTATTTGTTATCACGCTTCTTGATGCGGTGGTATGGCAGAAATCGGAGGTTTTCTTCCTCAAGCAGTTTTCTTCGATCACCGCGGTCGGCTTCTACTCGTTAAGCTACGGCCTGACCTATATGATCATGCAGATACCGGCAACCGTCACGAATGTTATTTTTCCCGTCTTTTCCGAGGCATACGGCGCCGATGCCGGCGATATACTGCGGCGGGGCTATTATTATTCGATAAAATACCTTGCGCTGATGCTCCTGCCGTCGACGACGTTGTGCGGCATCGTCGCTCCACAGGTGATAACGTTGCTCTACGGTGAACAATACCTGCCTGCTGCACCGGTACTGAGAATCCTCCTGGTCGTTTCGGCACTTGCCACCATTCACCGGCCGATATCCACTACACTTTACAGTACGGAAAATCAGAATTTTATCACAAAAATCACCCTTTTACTGGCGGTTATCAATATCGCGCTCGATTGCATTCTCATTCCTGATTATGGTATCATCGGCGCGGCGGCCGCCAATGGCGCGGCACAGCTCGGAAGCGTCATCCTGGGGCTTATATTCATCCACACCAGGTTCAGTTATCCCTATCCCCTTGCCGTGGTCGCAAAAATAGCCGCATGCTGTCTACTGCCGTCGATACCTTTCGCACTGCTTTCGGGAATCGTCGCCGGTCTTCCCGGTCTGGCGATCTGCTGCTGCGGTTTTCCGCTCCTTTTTGTGGGGATGATGCATGTTGTCAAACCGTTGCATGAATCGGCCGACCGGAAGATATTCGGAATGATGGAAATGAAAATTCCTCCTTGCTGCCGCGGTGCGTTTGGTTTTTTCACGCGCTGCATGGGTGTTCCACAAGTCAATGTAGCGGGGGAACGCCAATGAAAAGGGTTGTCTATATTGCCCCCTTTCCAATACTGCCGCTCGATACCGGAACGAGGATACGAATATATCAGACCGTTACCTTTCTGGCACGGCATTTCGAAGTGCACGTGGTCATCCTGTCGGAAAAAGAACCGGCCGCCGCGGCGTGGCCGGTTAACGGCTGCAAAGAGATACGCCATATACCGACAGCACCGATGAAATTGAAGGGGATCGACCGGGCGGCAGCTTTAGTGGGTAAAATGGTAAGTGCACGGCCGTGTAGTTACAATAAAAAGATCTGGAAACATCTGCAAGAACTCATTGCAGGGCTGGCACCCGATGTGGTGATCGCGTGGGGAACGATGACCGCCCAGTTTCTGAATTTGCACAGCAAGCTCAAGGGCATACGGTATATTTTTGACGAGGCCGGAACCGACCATTTACGGATAAAAAGCGCCATGGCCTTTACGCCACGGCGGCTGGACAGAATGGTCATGGCCATGCGCTGCTTACGACTTCTGTGGTATGAAAGAAGTTTTTGCTCGCGTGTCGATCACCTTCTCGCCGTCAGTCAGGATGAAGCCGGATATCTGACAGGACCGATGCATCACCCCTCCGTGCACGTTATTCCCTGCGGTGCGAATAGTGATTTGTTCGATTACTCCTACGCCGGTGATGACAACTCCACGATACTGTTTTGCGGTGATCTGACCTATCCCCCGAATGAAGACGCAGCACGTTATGCTTTACAAATAGTTATACCGCTTCTGCTGGCGGAAAATGAACGGTTCGAATTTCTCATCGTCGGGCGGACCGGCGGTTCTGCGATCGAAGAACTGGCGCGGCCGTTGCGACAGGTAAACGTCGTCGGGTACGTGAAAGATATGAATGTTTATTGGAGAAAAGCTTCCATATTTCTTAATCCGGTAAGAACGGGGAGAGGTTTTATGACTAAAATTCTGGATGCTTTTTCTGCGGGTATGGCGGTTGTCTCGACAAGCACGTTCCTGCAGAAGTCGGACATCGTCCCGAATATTCACTACCTGCCCGGCGACACCGCCCCCGCCCTTGCGGAAGGGATTAACCGGTTATTGAATGAACCGGCATTGAAAAAACAACTGTCATTGAACGGGCGGGAGTATGCAGCATCTCATGGCTGGAACGCCGCCCTGGAGCCCCTGCGACGGCTTATTGAAGGCGAATAGGAACAGGTGATGAAAATATCGGTTATCATTCCTGTGTACAATGCACAACGTACATTGCCCGTTTGCTGCAAAGCACTCTTGCAGCAGACCTATTTCGATTATGAGGTAGTGTTTGTCGACAACAATTCGACCGATGCCTCATGCACAATCATCACTCTATTTATCAACGAACACCGGCAGTTCAACGCACGATTGTTGAAGGAGAAGAAGCAGGGCGCCTGCGCTGCCCGTAACCGGGGGGCGCGCGAGGCGGCCGGCGATATCATCACCCATACCGATCCCGACTGTCTGCCGGATTCCGACTGGTTGCGTGATATTGCCGAAGCGTTCAAGGACGATTCGATAGCCGCATGTGCGGGGAGAATTGCCGGCAGGCAGCCGGAAAACGATTATGAACTGTTCTCCGCACTGTTCACGCTGAAACAGGGGAGCAGGGAGGCGTATTTCCATGACTATACATTGGTCGAAGGCGGGTATGCAACCGCTAATCTGTCGTTCAGGAAGACGGTTTTCAATTCGCTGGGAGGATTCGATGAAACCATCAACTACAAGGGGACCGGGATCGGGGAGGATCATGATTTACTGGCCAGAATGTATAAAAACGGAGGGATCCTGAAAGTGGTAAAAAATGCGACGGTGTTCCACTGGCATCGTTCGGATATCCGTGGAGTATTCAGACAAGGCTATCTATTCGGGCTGGCGCATGCATTGTTACTCAAAAGACATGGAAGAGATTCGGTCATGGTCACGTTGGGGGATAAAAACTATTTTCTGCCGCTGGCGGTCAAGGGATGGATCGATTTGAATGGAATCGATAAGAAAGTAGCGGTACTTCTGTTGCCGGGTGTTCTCAACCCCTTGTTATTTCTGATGGCGGCGGCCTACCTGTTTCTGCAATACCTGAAAATTAAAAAACGGCTGGACCGGCAAGGGTATTCAAGAACAAACCGGTCGGCGCTTATGTGCCTCAATCTGCTTTTTATAAAGTGCGGCGCCATGACTGCCGGGAGCGTCCACGGGTCGTTCATGCAGCGGGTGATCTGTTTATAAAGTCCTGTTGTGATCGCGTCCAGAAAAGGATTATTTTACCGTTGCCGGTCCATTTTAATTTTTCATTTTCCGCGTCCGCGGCGCGTCACGAAGGTGCGGTGCAGTGTGCCAAAGTCCATAAAATTCCTCTCCTACCTTTGCGAATATTTTTTGCTGCGTCTGCTGCAGTTTCTTTTAATGATCATCCCTCGACGAACCGCCCTTTCATTCGGTTCACTCTGCGGCAGTATAATCTATCATCTCGGAATCTACCGCCATATCGTCAGTAAGAACATGGAGCATGTCGGCTTGTGGGACAGCACTTCTATGGACCGCATCACCCGGTCGCTCTACCGAAACATCGGCAGGTATGCGGTCGATTTCCTTCGGCCCGCCCACCCCCTGCCGCCTCACGAAATCCACGACTTCGAAAAAATCGAACCATCGCTCGGGCGCGGGAGGGGAACGATCGTCATTCTGGCACACCTCGGCAACTGGGAAATGCTCGCGACCGTTTTCGGCAAACGAACGGGCAGACTCCATGTGGTCGCGCAGACGATGAACAATACGATAGTCGATAAATGGCTGCTCGCCAAACGGACGGCATCGTCGGTGACCACCATTTACACCACCCGGGCGCTGCGCAAGATGATGGATGTCATCAGGAAAGACGGCATTATCGCCATTCTTATCGATCAATTCACCAAGAGGCACGGCACGCCGGCACCGTTTCTCGGGAAAGAGGCTAAAACCGTCAGGACGGTTGCGGGGCTCGTGCGGAAAACCGGGTGCAGCGTCATTTCAACCCATGCGATCATTCGGCCCGACGGCGGATACGACGTGACCATGATCGACATCCCCGAATCGGACCTCACCGTCCTTTTCGAAGAAGCGGTGATCGCCGCCGTTCAGAAACAGCATAATGACACGCTCTCGAACCAGATCCTCGCCCACCCCGACCACTGGTTCGGCTGGTTCCACCGCCGGTTCAGGGGGTATGTGGATTATGCACGATAGAATTCCCGAATGACCTTCTGCAAGGCATCACGCGTGCGTGCGACCATGTCGGCGGCAACCGCCGCCCTGCTCCTTTTCACTGCCACGGCGAAGTGATCGATGCAATACTGCTCCACGGTCGCCTCCAACCGTTCCCGCAGCTTTTGAACGCCGAAGTCGCTCACCTCAGCGGTTTCATCAATTACACGCCGGCTTTCGTACACCTCCCGCATCGCGCTCCGGTATTTCACCGGATCGAGAAACGCCGCGCTGCAGCGATGGGGAAATGCATCGAGGAACTCCGGCAGCCGCATGATCAAATCAATTGAACAGCAGTCTGAATCGATTGCGCGGCGGTAATTATCCAATGCATCATTCAGCTCCGTATGCAGCGGTTCGAAGATGCTTCCGGCATGGCGCAACTTCTGTTTATCACAATAGCGGGAGCACCGTTCAAGCGCTTCAAAGATACGGTCAAGCAGGTTGATGATTGACGTTGCACTGCCGGGAACCCGTTTTCCGGCATCGGCTGCAAGCGCCTCGAACTCCGGTTCCGCAGCTGGCAGCTCATCGGGAAGCCTGATTGCCGTCCGTACCATGAGCCGCACGACGGCATCATGCAGGCTGCCGGCAAAGCCGCACTTTTGTGCATGCTGCCTGAGTGTCGCGGGAATTCTGACCGCCTCGATCTCCCAGGCGAGCGGTTCGGCGAGCCGCTCTTCGAGAAGCTGGGTTATCGCTCCGGCGTGCGAGCTCAGCGCTGCGCTCCGTGTCGTAAACGCCCGGAGTGCAATACCGTTTTTTTCTTTACATAATGCAGTCCGGAATGCGCAGGGAACCTTCTGCCCGGCCGATCCGCGCAATACGGTCTGTGACAGCACATGATCTTCCCATTCGAAGGGTGCGCCCGACTCCAGACCCTCAATGATACTTCGCAACACCGGCGCGGCACGGAACGGGCGTTCTGCCGGCGGAATTCGCCGGGTAAACGGTGGCCGGAAAGTATCAACAATCACGCCACGGTCGTCGACCACCTTTACCCTGATCCACAGGTACACTGGAAACCGCCGTGGATCGATGAACGCCTCATCGATTGCAAGGCCGAATTTTTCGTGAATACACTGCCCGACGGCTGCGCAATACGGTCCGGCCGGCGTGGTCAACGATGCATTCAGACAATCGGCGGCGTCGGCGGGGTCGATGCCCTTTCGAAGCAGTGGTGTTGTCATATGAGAAACAAGCATTTCGATGCGGGATTTCCGGAAAACCGGCAATTGCCACTCCCAGTAGTACTGCGGCAGTGTATCGGCAAGTTCCTGCGGAACCGATACCGTCGCGCCGTCCGCATCGCTGCCGGACGCATGTTCCCAGGTCACCGGCAGCCGGTACGACGCGACGATGATCTCATCGGTATAGTTTACGATGTCCGGTGGAAGGGGTTCGGTGAGCAGCTCGTCAATGGGAATGATGAGTGACGAATCGCTTCCCCGTTGCCGCAGCAACCGGTCAATTTCCCTTCGGGTGGCGACGGGCGCCCGCTCTTCATAGAATGCTTCGAGCGCATCATCGCCCCGGTAATACGGCCTGCGCATTTTACGTTCCGCAACGGCGATGGCATTGCGCACCTCCCGGTTGCAGCGGATAAAACGGTAACGTTCCCCGACGCCTTCCCCTACAAGCGCTTCCCGTACGAACACGTCGCATGCCAGACGCCGGTCAACCGCATGGCAGGCGACCATTCGGTTGGTGATCAGCGTGAGCGAGCGGTATGTCACTTCTTCACGGATGCGCACGGTCCCCGAAACCGGGTCGTACCGCGGATGATCGTGCCGGTACCTGCACCGATACCCGAAAAGCTCCTCCACCCACTTCGGATCGATGTGCGCCGCCCGGGTGCCATAAATGCGGTCGGTCTCCACGATTTCGTGAAAAAGCAGCCACGGATGCCGTTTATGCGCGGCTGCCGATACTGAAGCGATACGGATTTCATTCGCGGCGATCCCCTCATACACCCCTGCTTCTTTCCGGACAGCGATGCCGCCTATCAGACCGGCAAGCAGGCTCTTGTGGACCGCCTCGTAGGTGGCTGCGAAGGTATGTTGCTTTGCAAATCCCGGAATATCGCTGATGATCCGCCGCAGGTGTTCGTGGGCAT
>JAFGIW010000223.1 GCA_016929415.1 Chitinispirillaceae bacterium
GGCATCGGTGTACGCGGTTTCCATGTCGCTTATAGCCGTAGTCAAGTTGGTCGGAGTAGGGGACGTATAGTCGGCGGCATATATTTTCCCGGTTACCAGAGATGATGTTGAAAAGGTGTTCGAAGGGTCCGCGATTAACCCTAATCCGGTTATGAATGTCGCGGCGGCCGGACTGACTCCAAGATCCCCGACAACTGATGAAGTCCCGGTGACCGATATCCCTGTTTTTGCCAGAAGCGCGAAGTTGCCGGATGTTCCAAGATTCACCGGCGCCGGCGATTGAGACATGACGGCGACTGGTGCCGTCAAAGCGACCGTCAGCATCGCTCCGAGAAAGCGTGTCCGCCGGTTTGAGATTACTGTTGCAGGTGCAGTACAAGTCTTCATATAACCCTCCATGTGGTTAGTGAATGTGTAAATTTATTTGTATTTATATTGTCCCGCTCCTGAAGGCGGGATTCCATTGTATGTATCATCATTTCCCGGAGTTGATGATCCTTCGCTGCCCCAATTCGGTCAGCACAAGGCTTACTATTCCGCGTTGCACATCCGTAACGGCGGCGGGATCGGATGTTCTGCTTGTAGCACTCCAGATCAATCGGCCGCCGGCTCCTGTCGTGGATACGTCAATTGCGCGCACATCGACTGTTTGAGAGTCGATGTATCCCGGATGTTCTATTTCGCGATAATAGGTCCGGTATCTTTTCCAGTACGGACCGAAATAGGAAGTGTAACGCTCATCCCGTTCGGTAGTGGTATACCCCCCATCCCGTTTGGTAGTGGTGGTAGTGGTATACCCCTCATCCCGTTCGGTAGTGGTGGTAGTGGTATACCCCTGGACATGGTGCGAATTAGTTTCCGTCGGGAGCATGAGAATGGCCAGAATACCGTCAAAACCGTTCGCCTGCACCGTGGCGATAAGCTGATTTGTGTCCGGGGGTGCATCAGGAAACAAACTGTACGACGACGTCGCCGCCATGCCGTGCTTTACAAGCTCGCCGGCGAAAGCATCTTCCCAGATGCGCCGTTTTGTCGCATCCTTTCTGACGGCGATTACCAGCATCTTGCCCAACGGCGGAGCCTTAAAAAAAGGATCGTGCCATATATCGACAAGGCTGGACGATACACAGCCGCACATCTGACTTAGTAAACAACAGAGCGCCGCTATGGCAACCGATTTGCCTGATGAATTCATACTGTTTTCCTTCCGGTGGTGATAATCGAATTAAAAAGGTCGCACCTTTCCCAGTATCCCGATAGCTGACTTAATGTGCCTTAAAAAATCGAAAGATGAATCGTCCCTGCCTTATTCCGAACAGAACGACGACAATGGCGATTATGAGGAGAAGGTGAATGAAACCTCCCGCGATGTGGGAAGTCAGCATCCCTATAAGCCACAATAGTACCAAAACCGTGGCAACAGCGTAAAACATACTGAATATCCTTTCATCTTCCGGCTTGCAAAGTATTGTTCGCGTTCGCTTCAATGTGACTATCCGACATTGATAGCCTCCGGGGCAGGGTTCGTGGTTTATTACGAATTTTAAAGACGCAATAACCATGCCGGATATTTGCACTTGAAAAGTAATGGATGGATCCGGACTCCAGAATGCCCTGAATGGTGCTGTTTATGTCACGATGAAAAGTTAAAATGTTCGCGGTGTTCGGGTCGAGTTTGGATAATGCATAAATTCAGCCGCTTTCCAGGAGCGGGCAGGTCACCATATCCGCCAATAATTCTTGTTTATAAGAATGTTTGTCACGAGGATCGAGCCTATTTCCGTATGGCCGCCAATTTTCCGAACAAGTCCATTTCCTCAGGCGTGAGATGGTCCGGCAGACGAATATCCACCGTCACGAACAGATCTCCGAAAATATTCTTTCCGCTGGCGACCGGCATCCCGAGTCCGCGGAGCCTGAGCACCTTATGATTCGGCGTTTCCTTCGGGACATCGACCTTTACCGCGCCTTTCAGTGTCTTGACCAGGGCCTTCCCGCCCAGTACCGCCGTGTATAATTCGACGGGGAAGTCGCGGTGAAGATCGTCCCCCTTGCGATGGAATTCCGGATGTGATGCAATTTTCACCGTGAGATAGAGATCGCCCTTCGGGCCGCCGTTGACTCCTGCCATTCCTTTTCCGGCAATCCGCAACACCTGTTCGTTTCCGATGCCCGGGGGAACCGTCACCCTGATCGTCTGGCTATCGAGCCGGATAAGTCGTGCTGAGCCGTGATAAGCCTCTTCTAGTGAGATCGTTGCCTCCGCATTGAGGTCATCGCCCTTGAATGCCGCACTCCTTCTTCCCTGTCTTCTTCCGCCGCGCTCTCCAAACAGCAATTCAAACAGATCGATTTCATCGCCCGCGGCAAACATCGACTCGAATTCATCGGCGCTCATACGCTGTTTTTTCGTGCCGCCGTCGCCGGCATACTTCGACCAGTCAAACCCTCCCGGCTGTTCGCCGGCATCCTCATAGTGTTTCCAATCGGCGCCGAACCGATCGTACTTCTTCCGTTTCTCCGGATCGGCGAGGACCTGGTTGGCCTCGTTGATCTCCTTGAACTTCTCGCCGGCCGCTGTATCTCCTTTAGTCTTATCGGGATGATACTTGACGGCAAGCTTGCGGTAGGCCTTCCTGATCTCGTCGGCGGTCGCCTCTTTCGCAACGCCCAATATGCTGTAGTAATCTTTGTAATTTATCATACAAAGTTAATAACGCGGCGGACCGCGTTGCAACCGGTTTCCCCGTCATAACGAACGAAGCTGCATCGCCGAAACCTCGGAAATAGTGCAGGAAATGGCCCTTATTTTTCGACCTTACTGCTTGAAAAATAGTGGCGCACTCTCGCCGCAATTTGACGATCCGTCATTTTATCGGCGGTTTCCATTACCGCTACCCTGTCAAGACGATTGTTTTGCGCCATGAGTTTTTTCAACTCTCCTTTTCCCTCGCCGGGCCCGAAGATCAGAACGGATTGCGCGGCGCCTATCAGCGACAACACCTCGTCGTAGAAAACCTTGAGATGTTTCGTAAATCCGCTTTGCTGCCGGTCGTCCGCCTGGACAAGGCCTGATTCAAAGGAAGATGTGGAATGTTTCCCCTTGAATCGTCCGAGCTGTTTTTCGACATTCGAAAGTACCTGTTGTGTTGTTTCACCTTTGTCCGATATGGTGACGATAATCGCCTTCCGATGATCGATCCATAAACCCGACACTTTTTTCATAGGAATCCTCTTATAGTTAAAAACGGGCAGGTTTACAGCACACACACTACCCTGCTGTCAGCCTGCCCCGGAGCCGTCAACCCGGTCGCCATCATCGGACCGAAGATCGCGGCGGCAATGACGCTTTTCCCGGACGTAAGTATGAATTCCCGACGTGAAAAAATATTTTTTCCCCTATAATTATTCCTCCTGAAAGAAATGAACAAGAAAGTACCTGTGTTGAACGATGGCTTTCCGCTGAGCGCACGCCTTAAGGTCAATCGTGCCGGGGCATCTTGATATGAGCGCTAAAAAAGCTCGCTCAAGGCAGGCGGAAATACCCCTGTTTCTTCGTGATATTTATCGTATTACGATTTGGCGCCGGGTCGCTTGTTCGATTTTTGTTTGCCTCCCTGATCGCGTATATCCTTTTCAGCCTGGAACCAGTCCTCCTGATCGCTGCCGTGGATTCCGCCCCGTTTGACAAAAAGATCGAACGCCCGCTGTTTCACGCTGTTTTCGATTGATGCTGCATCCATAATGGGAATTCCTTTCTGAAGAAGATGCATAGTGATATGAAATGGTTTTTGCCCTATGTCTGTGGTAGATCAACAGGAATATCGGCCCGGTTAAAGGCTCACTTCCCTATTCCAATAACCGTGAACGTTGCACTTTTCGACGATGGTGACCTTGCTCCCTGTTGTTTTCAGATGAAAGCAACCCGCGGCAAAGACTCCCGGTGTCAAATCAACACGCGAGACATAGGTGTCGTCCACATAACAGTCGATGAACCGGATAAAGTGGGCGCTTTCCATGGGGTGGAGTGTCGCGCCGATGCGCACATTAATATCAGTGCACGATTGTTCAGGAATCAAGCCGCACTTTTTGTTGACCGTGACGGCGGGAATATGCTTAATTGCAGCTTCCTTGCTCTTTTCCGTCGATTCCTCAAAGATACGGTCGTTGCGGATGCACTTTTCGGCCGATGATTCGCATACCGGGCACGCTGTCGGCACTTCGGTAAATTCGATATGGCCGCACACGGAACAGATAAAAAGACTCATTGCTTTCCTCCTTTGTTGATGATAAAGATCAGATTTCAACATACTTTTAAACGGAACGGCAGGTTGAAACGGATGCCGTCAGGTCGGGCCAGAGCGATTGAATCCGACTGCCGTAATCATGTTGATCATCGCCCTCTTTCGTTTTTCGGGTCAGGACCGCTCATTGCGAACCGTCCATTTAAAATGATTGCTGTCGACAATTGATTTCTTTTTAGGATTAACCGCAAAAACAGTGCCATAAATTTGACGTCATGAAACGCCGGACAGTTTTTTTCATTCCGGGATTTTAGCAATTTCACAAAAATGCGTTATTGAAATTAAGAATGAGGAGAATGTAAAACGTTACTTCTTGTATTTTTTCTTATCCCTCTTTTCCCCGCCCGGGAGATGCGGAAACAACTGACCGTCAAGGGAAGGATCTTCCGCAGTTCACTTTATCTTCACTTTCCGCCACTATCGAATCGGCAAGCGGCCGGTTAGTTGCCGCCGAAATGGTGGCCGCCGTTGAAGCCGGTCGGGCCTGCTTGAGATGATAAAGCCGCTCAAGGCGATACATCTGTTGTTCTTAATATTAAGAATTCAATTCCTCGTAGTGCGAAAAATTGGTTTATCCTGCTTCTATATTCGGTAGAATGAATCCCGTATCCGGTGCGAAGATATTTTGCTTCATTCAAACTCCCCCGGAGAGGAGCCGGAAGGGCGGCCCGTCTGCGCACAGTCGCTTCGGAAAAGGAAGGAAGCCGCTTTGGCGGATACAGGGGTGATCGGCGTGAGTCAGCTAAATACCCGGCATGGTTTTTGCAATTTTACCACCGGATTACTTTATCGACGAAAGGGGTCAAACATGAGTTTCAAGGTGAAAAACAATGTCTACTGGGTAGGAAAAACCGATTGGGAACTGCGTAATTTCCATGGGAATGAGTATTCAACCCATCGCGGTTCGACTTATAACTCCTTCCTTGTTCGGGAAGATAAGGTTGCGCTGATTGATACGGTATGGCAACCTTTTGCCGGGGAATTCGTAGACCTGCTTTCAAAGGAGATTCCGCTTGAAAAAATAGATGTTATTATCGCCAATCATGCGGAAATCGACCATAGCGGCGCATTGGACGAACTCATGAAACGTATACCGGGCAAGCCCGTTTATTGCACGACCAACGGGGTCAAATCGTTGAAAGGGCACTATCACAGGAATTGGAATTTTCAGGTCGTCAAGACCGGCGACCGGCTTTCACTCGGCAGCAAGGAGCTGATATTCATCGAGGCGCCCATGCTCCACTGGCCCGACAGCATGATGTGTTATCTGACCGGCGACAATATCCTGTTCAGCAATGACGCCTTCGGTCAGCACTATGCTTCGGAATTCATGTATAACGATCTTGTCGATCAATCGGAGCTTTTCACCGAATGTATGAAATATTACGCCAATATTCTTACGCCGTTCAGTGCGTTCGTGACAAAAAAAATACAGGAGGTGCTTTCGTTTGAATTGCCGGTTGATCTCATCTGTCCGAGCCATGGCGTTCTATGGCGTGACCGGCCCATCCAGATTGTCGAAAAATATCTCGCCTGGGCAGACAACTACCGCGAGAACCAGATCACGATCATCTACGATACCATGTGGAACAGTACCCGGATAATGGCCGAGAATTTCGTCGCCGGAATCCGAGAAGCGGACACCAGCGTGAATGTGAAGCTCTTCAACATTGCTCACAGCGATAAAAACGACGTTGTTACCGAGGTGTTCAAATCGAAGGGTGTCGTGTTCGGTTCACCGACGATCAACCGGGGAATCCTGACTGCGATGGCGGGATTTCTCGAAGAGATCCGCGGGCTGGGATTCAAGGACAAAAAAGCCGCTGTTTTCGGGAGTTACGGATGGAGCGGGGAATCGGTGAAAATGCTCCATGACGCTTTGGACAGCGCCGGATGGGAGGTGGTAAACGACGGTCTGAAAACGTTATGGAATCCCGATGATGAATCCATTGGGAAATGCGTGGCGTTTGGTAAAGATATCTGCAGCAATTTCAAATGACCGCAAGGAAGAACCATGCAGACAGGCCGTACGGGTGTAAACCGGCACCTCCGGCGAACATATCGGAATTCAATTCAACGACGGTGACGAATCGTTGCGTGAACAGCGGGAGAATGGTCCTTTGACCCAGACCGGTACGCTTTGGTTGAGCGTCTTATCGTGCATCCTAATAAAGAAAACGTTCCGGAATTTTGCGGAACGTTTTCATCAATTTAGAATAAGCAGGTTATCAACATGAAATCATCCGGTATTACCAGCGGTCTCTTCGTCCGCCGCCGCCATAACCGCCTCGACCTCCTCCTCCTCCTCCTCTGCCGCCTCTGCCGCCACCTTCGGTCATCGGCCTGGCCTCATTGACCGTAAGAGCACGTCCATCGACCTCTTTACCATTAAGTGCGGTAATGGCGGCAGTGGCTTCCTCGTCGGAATCCATTTCCACAAATCCAAAACCCTTTGAACGTCCCGATTCACGGTCCATTATGACCTTGGCTGACAAAACAGTACCGCATGCCGCGAATAACTCCTGGAGTTCGCTGTCTCCCATGTTGAAACTGAGATTACCCACATATAGCTTTTTTCCCACAGGGGGCTCCTAATAAAATGGTTAAAAAAAATCAGCTGAGATAATTTTCACAGCCGGTTGTTTTACGTGATATTGAAAATAAATCAATGTAAGCGGGAAATACCTGATTATATGCAATGTCACCGATTTTGTCGCTGCCTGCCGTTTTTCTGTCTGAAATACTGTCTGATGGTGGCGCGGAGGGGGTCGTCCTCGTCAGGCGAGAATTCCGCAAATGAAATGCCCAGCATGAAGCGGCTGTCATACTGCTCTATCCATTGCACTTTACCCCTGCATTTCGATGTTCCGTTTGTCGTTGTTATATAACAATCCATCAGCCGATCCCTTGAGAGAGCGGGAATCTTTCCGGATTTCTCCAGATGAATGCTGAAACCGGCGCCGGTAGTTGACAGGTCGAGCATCGAACCGAAATGCAATCCGCCGTTGCTGTAAAAGGTTATCTCAGCCGGTTCTTTCAGCGTTTTCCGTTGTTCGCTTCTTCGGTCGTTTCGCATGCAACCCGTTCAACTCCTATGTGTATTCCGACACTATGGTTTCGATATCGATATTGTCGATTTTTTGTTGATTGAGCGGCGGCATTCCGTCTATCCCCGTTTTTTCTTCATACGCCGGTCGTGCCGCCCGATAGATGATCCCCATGGGTATTTTTTCACCCCATTCGGCAGCCTTGCGGTATGCATTCGTTTTATCCGCAGGATCGTATCCCTGTTCTTCCTCGATTCTGTAGACCCGCTCCTTGTACCATGCAAACGTATTCTTATGATTAAAAGAAACACAGGGTTGCAACACATCGATAAGCGCGAAACCTTTATGGCGGACACCTGCCGCAATGAGGCCGGCAAGATGATGTGGATCGCCCGAGAATCCGCGCGCCGCAAATCCGCACCCAAGTGCGATCGCAACCTCAAGCGGATGCAGGGGCTCAAGCATGGTCCCTGCATGTTGAACCTTGGTGACATATCCGGGATCGGTCGTTGGCGACGCCTGTCCTTTGGTAAGTCCATAGATCTGGTTGTCGTGAACGACGACGGTGATGTCGATATTTCTTCTTACGGCATGGATAAAGTGATTCCCGCCTTCCCCATAACAATCACCATCTCCGGTGGTAACGATGACAATAAGGTCCTTGTTCGCTATTTTTGCTCCTGTCGCGACAGGCAGCGCACGTCCGTGAAGACCGTTGAAACAATTGCAGTTCATATAATGCGGCAGCTTTGCAGCCTGTCCGATACCGGAAACCAGCAGCACATTCCGCGGCAGGCAGCCCAGCAGTACGAGCGCATTTTTCAGGGCGGCAAGGATACCGAAATCGCCGCACCCCGGGCACCAGGCGATTTCATTACTGCTTTTAAAATCCTGTTCGTTCATATTGCTATATACCTTTGCTCAATGATGCCTGCTATCTCATCAACAGTGAACGGTCGGCCGTCATATTTGAGAATTGAATCGTGACACGCAATGCCCGTCTCACGCCGGATCAGCCGTGCAAGCTGGCCTGCAGCATTGTTTTCAACACTCACTATTCTGGCTTCACGAGAATTTTCAAGCAATGTGCGTACTTCCCCGGCGGGAAACGGCCATACCTGCGGGAGGTGAATGAATCCGACGTTCATACCGGTTATTGATTCGGAGGCCTCTTTCATCACCCCGTAGGTGGAACCGAATCCGATAAGCACGATCTCGGCCCGATCCAGTGCGGAAGCCGCCGGCGGCATTGTTTCTTTGAGAAGCAAATCCATTTTCTTCGTAAACCTTTTCTGCACCATCAGGGTTCGCAGGTGCGCATCCTCGGTGATGTGCCCCTCTTCGGTGTGTTCATCGCTGTCCGCGTAGATGACATCGTCGATCCACGACGGCAAGGCGCGCGGCGATATTCCCGATTCGCTCAGCGCATATCTTTTATAGGGAGCCGGCTGTTCGTTTTTGCCGATGATATACCTTTCACGAGGCAGTGCACCGACATCGGGAAGCCTGACGTTACGATACGAATCGGCGAGATGCTGGTCGGTCATTATACAAACGGGTATCTGATATTTTTCGGCCATATCAAAGGCTTTTATCGTCAGATAGAACGCCTCTTCAATGGTCCCGGGGGCGTAAATCACCCGCGCGAATTCTCCATGGCCCGCGTGGATGAGAAAATCGAGGTCGGCCTGTTCGGTACGCGTCGGAAATCCAGTTGCGGGAGCGGGGCGCTGCGCATCGATTACCACGAGAGGCGTCTCCGTCATTGCGGCAAGGCTCAGTCCTTCGCCCATAAGGGCGAATCCGCCTCCGGAGGTGCCGGTCATGGCTCTGACACCGGCGAAGGAAGCGCCGATAACCATATTTATCGCAGCTATTTCATCTTCGGCCTGTTCCACGACGATCCCGAATCGTTTTGCGAAATGCGCGATAGTAGTCATAATGCCGGTCGAAGGCGACATGGGATACGCCGCATAAAATTTGCATCCGGCATGAATCGCGCCGAGCGCGACGGCCTCGTTTCCGTTTATTATTATTTCATCTCCGCGCCGTCGCGGTTCGAGGCGGTAGGTGTCGGATCGGTAATTATCACGTGTGAACCGGTATCCTTCCCTAAACGCCGCGGTATTTTTGTCGCCTGCTTCGCCGCCTTTTTTCCCGAACGTCTCATCGAGAACATTCCGGACGGCTTCAGGATCCAGTTGCAGTAATCCGGTGATGACTCCGCAGACAACCGAATTCTCATACAGTGATTTTCCCGCTGAAGCTTTCGCCAGCGATCCGATGGGAACGTTGAAAAAATGGGGGGCCGCCGCAGCGATGTCATCTTCCGCCCCATCGGCAACGATAAGTGCATTTTCGTGTAACGTCGGCGCATGAATCGAAACGGATTTCCGGTCCAGGGCGATGAGGATGTCCGTTTTTTCCCGCGGGGCGAAACACGGGGTATCGCCGATCCTGATCCTGAATGAATTGCTCCCGCCCCGGATCCTTGACATATAGTCCTGGTCGGCGAACAGGTTCCAGCCGTGTCTTTTTAGGGTGCGGCATATGATCATTCCGATCGACTGTATGCCTTGGCCGGCTTCGCCTGCGATTCGGATGGTCAAATCCAATGTTTGCTCCTTTAAACGCTTTATGTCTATAACCGCGGGAACGGATGGATTATTGCCATGGATCAGTCAGATTGACGAACCCATTACGTTACATTCACTCAACGGAGATCGCCGCCACAGGACATTCCACCGCAGCCGCGCAGGAAGACTCCTCATATTCCGATGGAACCGTTTCGGTTTTTACCACCGCTTTGCCCTCGGCATCCATCTCGAATACCTGCGGACATGTTTGTTCACAGAGACCGCAACCTGTGCATGTTTCCCGGTCTATTTTTGCGATCATGATTCTCCTTTTCCGCAATCGAAATATAAAAAGTACGCAATATACATGCCAGAGAAAACAGGATTGCATCTAATAATGCGTCCACGTCAGGTTATGACGCGAGTGCATTTTTAAGAAAGAGATTCTTAATAGCTGGAATTGAATGCATCCGTTTGATGAATATCGAAGCCGATTGATATTTTTCTACTGTTCAAAGCCGGATTCGAGGAAATCGAGCAACACGGTTGTTCCAATACCTTGCCCGATCCGATATAGTATTCGGCATGATTTTTGTTGTTATAACAAAGGGTATCAGGACCGAATCGGATAATTCACATGTTTCAGCGAGAGAAGGAGCTATGATTTTTCTGAACTTTGCCAAAGAGGTCGAGCGAAAAGGTTTCGAGCACTACACAAAACTCGCCGATGCAACTCCGGTAAGGGAGATAGCGGGTATTTTTCTATTCCTGGCCAGGGAGGAAAAAAGGCATCTTGAAATTTTCGAAGCATGGGATAAGGGAGCCGCTATTCCATCCATTGAAGACTTCGGAATATCGAAACATGCCGTAAAGGCGTTTCAAATTCTGTCCGAACATTTCAAAACCGCCGGAACACCCGCCATCAACCATGATGATGCGTATGAAAAGGCGCTCGAGTTTGAAAATAAAAGCATCCGGTTTTATACGGAGGCGTTAAACGGCAACGCCGTCTCCGACGAATCGCAGAAAACCATACTCGAATCCATCATTGATCAGGAGAAGACGCACGCACGCCTGATCACCTCTCTTATGGAATTCCAGCGACATCCCGGTGAATGGCTTGAAAATGCAGAATTTCGCCATCCGGATGATTATTGATTATAACCCAAGTTGAGAGATTTTTTTTCGCGGTGAGATGTAAGCTGTTGGCGAATATACCACTGAAAAAATGCTCAACATACCTCCCCGGGTCCCGCCCTGCGGGACTGCGTATTTTGCATGTCATCTTCACTGAAATCTTTTCTATTCACTTAATGAGACTGTGAACTCAATTAATGCTTTCTTAATCACTGAAGCCGACGCGTGAAGGGCCTGAAGTTCCTCATCCACCAGCTTCCCCTCTATGATTCTTTCAACTCCCGACTGATAAACGATGCATGGTACGCTCATACAAACATCCTCTAGCCCATATTCCCCTTTCAGCAATGTTGATACCGTCAGCACGCTATGTTCGTTACGCAAAACAGCTCCAACAATTCGCACGAGCGCCAGTCCGATTGCATAACAGGTGGAACCTTTGGCATCAATGATATGGTAGGCGGAATTCCGCACTTCACTAACAATACTATTACGCACCTGACTCCAGTCGTTGCATTTATGACACGCCGGACAATAGTCATCCATCGACATCCCGGCAACGTGGGTCATAGACCAGGCTGGGACCTCGCTGTCCCCATGCTCACCCAGGATGTACGCATGCACGTTTTTTCCGTCCACTCCACAATGTGCGCCGAGCAGGTGCCGGAACCTGGCGCTATCAAGAACGGTGCCGGAACCGAAGATTCGATCGCGAGGCCACCCTGTTCGTTTCAGTGCTGTGTAGGTGAGCACATCTACCGGATTTGTGGCAACAACGACTACTGCTTGCGATTCACGAGCATTGATCTCGTCCATGATCTGTCCCAATATATGGGCGTTTTTCTTCAAGAGATCGAGTCGGGACTCACCGGGCTTTTGCTTCGCTCCCGCGGTAATCACAATAACCGCCGCGTCGGTATAGTCATCGAGCGAACCTGTGCGGATAATCGTCGTAGGAACAAAAGGAAGACCATGTGCGAGATCCAGCACTTGACCTTCGGCCTGTTCGCGCCGCGAATCAATCAGCACAATACTTTCCGCCGTTCCGCTTTGCAGCAACGCGTAAGCAAAAGATGCCCCCACATCCCCGGCGCCGACAATCACCACCTTGCGGGAGGTGCACGATTCGTTCACATCGATTTTATGCTCTTGTTGTGGTCGTATAATCGACATTGTTTTCCCTTTCGTATCCGCAGTGAGCGTCTTCGGTTTCAGTACGATGCCGCACGTGGGACAATGGCCCTGATGATTCTGCATAACTTCAGGGCGCATCGGGCACGTATATTCAACTTTTCCGCGCGGTTTCTATTCCTGCTTCATCGGATTACTTTTTTGTCAATCACCCCTGCCGACCCGACTCCGGTTGTTGTTTTTTCATGCCAGGCCCAGTGCCCGGGCGATGCCGCTGCCATACGCCTGATCCGCCCTTCGAAAATGAGAGAGCATCTTCTCCTGGATTGGCTTCGGTGCGTTTTTCAGGCTGCCCGCGATATTGTCAATCAGACCTTGCTGTTGTTCCCGGGACATCAGTCGGTAGAGATTACCCGGTTGGATGTAATCATCGTCAACCCCGCGTTTCTGTTCATAGCGGTCTGCATCACCGTTGATTTTAAGGGGCGGTTCGCTGCAGGCGGGGTCCGCCGTCGGACCGCCGAAGCTGTTCGGTTCGTAGTTGGGGCCCGGCCCGCTGTTGTCGTCGAACCGCATGGCGCCGTCACGCCGGTAGGTATTCACCATCTTTGTTGCCTTCGGAGCATTGACCGGCAGGAGTTCGAAGTTGGTCCCGAGGCGGTAGCGGTGTGCATCCGCATATGAGAAAATGCGCGCCTGGAGCATCTTGCAGGGAGAAAAGGAGATTCCCGGCACCACGTTCCCCGGCGAGAAGGCAGCCTGTTCGATTTCGGCGAAGTAGTTCTGAATATTACAATTCATCTCAAGCACGCCGACCTCAATCAGGGGGTAATCAGCATGAGGCCAGATTTTTGTCAGGTCGAACGGGTTCCAGCGATATGTTTCAGCTTCCTTCTCGGGCATGATCTGAATGTAAAAAGTCCATTTGGGGTATTCCTTGCGTTCGATTGCATCGAACAACTGATGCGTGTGGTAATCGGCATCGCAGCCCGCAAGACGGGCGGCCTCGTCCGGATGCATGCATTGGATCCCTTGCTGTGTCTTGAAATGGAACTTTACCCAGAACCGGGTATTGTCGGAGTTGATGAAACTGTATGTGTGGCTGCCGTAGCCGTTCATGTACGGGATGCCTTGGGGAATTCCACGGTCCGAAAACAGAATCGTTACCTGATGAAGTGATTCCGGAACCTGGGACCAGAAGTCCCATTGCGGTGTATCGGCCTTCACATTCGTCTGCGGATCACGTTTTTGAGTGTGAATGAAGTCCGGGAATTTAATGCCGTCACGGATAAAGAACACGGGCGTGTTGTTTCCAACCATGTCCCAATTTCCCTCTTCGGTGTAGAACTTCAGGGAAAAACCGCGTACATCCCGGACCGTATCGGCAGAGCCTTTTTCACCGGCCACGGTTGAGAAACGGGCTAGGACTTCGGTCTTCTTACCGATAGTGGAGAATGTTTTTGCTTTTGTGAACCTGGTTATATCGCGCGTCACGGTAAAAATGCCATGGGCACCCGCAGCCTTTGCATGGACAACGCGTTCAGGGATGCGTTCCCTGTTGAAGTGGGCCAACTTCTCGAGCAGGTAGTGGTCCTGAAGCAATGTCGGACCTCGCTCGCCCGCCGTAAGGGATGTCTGGTTGTCGGGGACCGGGATCCCGGCTGCAGTAGTCAATTTATTTGGTACGTTGCTCATCGACTAGTCCTTTCATTTTACGGGGTTGTTTTATTCTGCTTCGTCGAAAGACATGGTTTATCACTGATTGCTTTTTCAATCGTTAGGTCGAGCGAGGCCAAATGCGCCCGTCAGGATCACCGCTGCCACGCTATGTCTCGGTTAGATCAATCTATTGCTATTCGTTTCTTGTAAGCATTGCAGTGCATCCTTTCCTACATAGGGTGGAGAAACGTATTAACACGATAGCTTTCCAGGTACAAACGCGTCGACAACACTCGTCAGAGTGTTTGCAAAATTCACGCCAACAAATTAGGCGAGGACATATAGCGAATAATCTTTTGGCACGTTTGTTGCTAAATCTTTTATTATAAAAAGACATGTCGCAAAAGTATCAGAAAGACTCTTAATCCGGTTTCACATACAATAGCCGGGAGAGATGTTGCTGAAACCAATTATCGGTTTGTTTACACTTTTTGGCGGCATACCGAAAACAGGGTAGGATCGGCGGTTTCTTATTTTTACGAAAAAGCATTCCCGATAATGCGAAAAGAGGCCAATCCATGAAACTCAGCGTTGCACACACCTTCGATCCCGAACTGATACCCCGCCTGTCCCATATTCCTGCCGTCAAGGAGATGTACGGAAAACTCGACGGTGACGTGATCGGCGGCGGAAGATCTGGTACACTACGAGGCCATCGGGTATACCACATTCAAGATCGTGGAGCGGAGCTGCCCCACGGACCTTCTTGTCAAGCGTGTGGAGGCATATGCACGGCGGTCGTTTGACGGAAACCTGCTGGAGATCTGCCGGATATTGGGTTCAACGAGTCGTGCCAAAGGGATTCGCCGCAGGCCTTTACCTATCAGCACACCAGCCTGTTTGTTTTTTTCTACAACCCATGTTCCTTTTCCAGATCGAGCTTGAGCGATAGAAAACCGAGCAGGTCCTTCAGAGTAACCACGCCGCACAGCGCCCCCTTGTCATCGGTGACGATAAATCTGCTGTTTCCGGTTTTTTGCATTTTCGACAGAGTCACGACGGCGTCCGTGTTCCGGCCTACTGTATTCTCTTCGGAACAGACATGCATGAATTCAGCGATAGTATGCGCCGGCCATTGTTCACGCGGAAGCTCGCGAATATCGCCCGTGCTTATGCAGGAAGGTTTCATACCGTTTTTCTGAACGGGAAACATCTTATGGTGATATCGATAGACGAAATCATTGACAAAGCGCTCAACCGTTATCTCCGGCGGCACCGTGAGCGGATGGTCGGTCATAAACCTTTGCACCGGTTCTCCTTTCAATGTCTGTTTGACCACGAGCTGTCGATAGGATACGTCGGATGCATGGTGAATGAACATGCCGATGAGAATGTACCATAATCCGCCGATGAAACCTCCCGTGAATAAATTCAACACGCCCATTCCCATAAGGACCCAGCCGAAAACCGAACCGCATGCGGCGGCGATACGGGTTGCTTTACGAATGTCGCCTTTCCACGCCCACAATGCGGAGCGCAGGATGCGGCCACCGTCAAGCGGAAATGCCGGAATCAGGTTGAAACCGGCGAGTACCAGATTGATGGTACCCAGATATCTGAGAAGGACCTTTACGGCTCCTTGCAGGCCGTCAGCCGGCACCAATCTACCGATAAGCAAAATACCGGTACCGATTGCAGCGCTTGCAAGAGGTCCGGCTATGGCCATGAAGAACTCCGCCTTCGGGCTGGGCGGTTCATCATTCATTTTCGCGACGCCGCCGAAGATGAAGAGCGTAATACCTTCCATGGGAAGGCCGAACCGCCTCGCAACCAGGGAATGGACAAATTCATGCGCAACGATAGACGCAAACAGACCCAGCGCACCTGCGATCGCCAACCACCAGTACGCCTGCGGCGAAAGTCCGGAAAGGTAATGGGGAAACACTCCAGTAGCCAGCGACCAGACGATCAGCAACGCCAGAAAGACCCAACTCAAATCGATGCTCACGTCAAAGCCGAACAGGGTAAACAATTTGAAATTCCTTCCAAACATGGCATCCTCCCTTAATTTTCTATTTTGCAAAGTAATGACGTATTCGCGGCACCTTAACCGATCCGTTGGGAGCATGAGAACAGCCAGTGTACCCTCAAAACATTCATTGATAGACTCCTTCGTGGCAAGCGGTATTATGACAGTTGCTCCCTTATGGTAATGATTGCGCCTTCCATCGTTGTAGTAAATGTTTTCAGATTTTTCTTCGCCGGCCCGTGAGTAACCTTTCCGCTCATATCGAATTTTGACTTGTGACACTTGCAGGTGATCACATCGTTTGTGGGAAGGGAAACTTCACAGCCTAGGTGGGTACATCGGGAAGAAAATGCGGCGCATGCCGTTTCCGATATCCTCGTTACGATGATCGGTCTTTTTTTATCGCCAGGATCGAGAATTTTCAGTGCACCCCCGACTTTCGTCAGTGCGGCATTACCGGGGTCCTTCAGATCGAGCGAGATGGGCTTCATCGGAACGGACTTGCTTTTTGCCGCCGCTACGTTCACCATCATCGGACCGATGATCGCGGCGGCAATAGCACTCGATCCTGACGTCAGGATGAATTCACGACGTGAAAAAGTATTTTTTTGCATACCAATGTCCCCTTTGTAAGTAAGTAATGAAATAGAACATGCAATGAGCGGTGGCTTTCTGCTCCGCGTACCTTTAAAAGTTTGATGTGTGCGGGCATTTAAATCATACGCATCAAAAAGGTACACTCAAGGCACGTGGAAAAACACGCATCGTTTCGAAATACCATTGTTTTACGACTTGGCGTTCGATCGCTTGTTGGGTTTCAATTTACCGTTTAAATCGCGAACTTCCTTTTCAGCCTGATACCAGTCCTCCTGATCGTTTCCGTGTATTCCGCCCCGTTTGACAAAAAGTTCAAACGCACGCTGTTTAATGCCGTTTTCGATTACTGTCGTATCCATGATTGGATTTCCTTTCTGCAAGTGATAAAAGATAATTGATGCACCCGCTGCCGTACCTTGCCGGTATGGCAACGGAGATATCGTTTTTGATAAATGCTTACTTTAGTTTCCATCGCATTACTTCCCTCGGCTAAACCGGAATGTGCCGTCGATGAGGCCGCCGATGACGACCCCGCGGTGATTTTCTGGATCCCCGATGCCGAAAAGCGGAGTTATATAGGGTGAAAGCCCAAGCTGAAAGTTGAATGTCTCACCCGGACGACGGAAGTCAAGGCCGGCGTATGCTCCGACGATGGGACCCATGGCAAAGAAGCTTGGCGTTCGGCCGGATCCTGACGCCTCCGAGTTGTAGTCCGGTCCGTAATGCAGGGAAACGCCAAACGCCGGACCGGCGACCCACCCGATCTTGTTGTTCGACTTGTCGGAAAATTTTAGCGCCACGGTCGGCTCGAATTGAAGCATGCGGAAAGCAGCCGCAAAGAGGATCGGGCGCATTACCGGAAGGTCAATATGTACGAGCGCTCCACTGCCCGTGGGGAACTCGGCAAACGCGGATATGTCGGCTGCGATGCCGCCTTTTGTACCGGTTTTACTTGCGACGCACTTGCGGACATTGTCATACCGGCCGCCGATGCGGATTTTAAAGCCGAAGAGCATGGGATCGTTCGCGGCGCTATCGGCGCACACCGCACCAACGGAGAGTGCGAGAAAGAGAGCCTTAGCGAAAAAAATGAGATTTCTTGAAGTTTTCATGGCAGGATTCCTTCCTGTTTTATGGTGAAGATGATTACAATCCGCTGCGCGTCCCCGGAACATCCTTAACATCCGCCCTTTGAAATTCCGGTGAGAATCAAGGTGTTCTTCGACGAGACGAGCTGCGCCTATCTTATCGGTAGCAATTGTCGTGCCATGGAGAGAACCGGGTTTCTGCTCTCATTGAGCGGCCCGGTCCTTTTTTTGGGATATCGGCAGCGCCTGACGGGAAACGATACCGATTAGAATTTCTTATTTATGAGAATCCCCCTCTTAAAAATAAAAATAGAATTGCATAAATGAAAACCGGATTTCGTGGACCTTTTCCCACCCCTGAAATAACGGTTGCTCTACCGCTTTTTAATCCGCCTGTCCTCGGCACGATATTCGCTGCTCAATTGAAACAGAGGGGAAGAACTCCGAAACTCCCGGGGCGGAGAAAGCAATCAATTGTCGTCGGTGTTGCAAAGGGATACGGTACAAATTTAGTTTTTCAATTCTTCGAGAAACGAAGAACAGAAGGTTTCTATGAACGATGAGACACGGGAAAAAATAAGTGAATCGGACAGGTTATCGGTAATCTTGTCCTTAACGCAGCTCAGTCGATGCATTCGGGAGGAACAATCATTATAACCGCAAACAACACAACCTTTGATGCGGAGCATCTCGATGCATTATCGCACCATAACGCGTTATTTAACCGCGGGTATCCGGTTACGACCATGCACGGAACGGCGATGCAACCCTCGCCCGAAAAGTGATGCCTGTCAATAAGTACATCGTCCTGGGCTATAAGTAGGTTTAAAAATATGATCCTTTATCTGATCAATCCCGATAACCCTTTGGTAAGTATGGTCAAGTCCAGGGAGTACCGATGGAACCGGTATTCGGTATGGAAACCGCTCGGGCTGCTGGTTATCGCCGGTTTAACGCCACCCGAATGGACCGTAACCATAGTCGACGAAAACATCAAACGCCGTGATTATGCATTCATGCCAACCCCGGATTTGGTGGGAATCACCGCTTTCACCTCGCAGGCAAATCGGGCTTACGTAATTGCGCGGGAATTCAGGGAGCGGAATGTTCCGGTGATCATGGGCGGAATTCACGCCACGATGTGTTCCAATGAAGCTTTGGAACGGGTTGATACGGTTGTGACCGGTGAGGCTGAAAGCATCTGGCCGAAATTGCTTGATGATTTTCGCCAGGGCTCCATGAAACCGCTCTATGCCGGCACCCATTTGAACCTGAAAAAAGTTCCAACGGCACGACACGACCTTCTTCCCGACGGTTATTTTTTCGGATCGATACAGACATCGCGCGGATGCCCGCTTTCCTGCAGTTTCTGCAGCGTCACCGCGTTCAATGGAGGAAAATACCGGCGGCGGCCTATCGAAAACGTCATCGATGAATTCAGGTTGATAAAAGAAAAAAATATCCTGATCGTCGACGATAATTTTATCGGTATCAGCAAAGAACACCTTGCCTATGTGAAGGACTTGCTTCGGGCACTTATCAAGGCCCGGCTACACAAGAAATGGGTTGCACAGGTAACCATCAATATGGCCGACGATGAAGAATTGCTCACGCTTGCAGCACAGGCCGGGTGCGAAGGTGTTTTTATCGGGTTTGAGTCAACATCCAACGAGGGGCTCGAAGAGATAGATAAACGATATATCATGAAAAAAGGCCGGAACATGAAAGACTCCATCCGGCGCATACATCGTCACGGTATCATCGTGGTCGGATCATTTATCATCGGATTGGATATCGATAAAGCGGAAATTGGCCATGATATTGCAGATAAAGCACGACAATACGACATTGATGCACTTAATGTCATGTTTTTAACGCCGCTCCCCGGCACGAAACTCTGGGATAAAATGTTCTCGGAAAACCGTATCATTGCCGATAACTTTCCACACGACTGGCAGTACTACACGTTGACCTTTCCGGTCGCAAGCTGTATGCACCTTTCGTGGTACGAAATGCTCAAGGAAAAAAACATATGCTACCGTACATTTTATTCGTACCCCGGAATCATTGGTCGGGTACTACACATGCTGTTAAACAGGCACAGTCCCCTGCATCTGCTGGTGATTAATTTATGGTACCGTAAAAACACGCTCCATGTGGATCGTCAAGCATACACAAACTATGATCTCAAACGCGGGCATGCACTTTCACAGCCCGTACACGTTAAACTGAAAAGGGAGGTCGCATGAAAGTGAACATGGGATTAATCGATCGAATAGTGCGGATTACGGTTGCTGTCATACTTTCGCTCCTAATAATCTCCGGGAAGGTTTCGGGAGTAACGGCAATAATTCTCGGCATAATTGCCCTGGTGTTCCTCGGTACCGGCATTTTCTCACTTTGTCCGATATACTATTCTCTGGGCATTTCCACCTGTAAGCGTGCACCTGTGGGTGACACTACCGAAACAAAGGCCGATGATGCAAGGGAAGAATCGCGGTCGTGACCTGCTCGAATCCATTGATATTCTGCAGAGAGCGTGCCTGGAGGTCATGGGCGGGTTCATTGTAGGATCTTCGACGAGACACGAGCTGCGTGCGCCTATCTTCTCTCTGCCATCGTGCGCGAGACCAGTGCTCACTATTCTGAAACAGGAGCATCGTCAAAAGAGGTATTGATCTGTTTAATAATCTTATTTGCTATAACAGCGGGATTGAGTGTTTTTGTAGCTCCAACAACGGCATCGACGATAGACTTTTTCGGTTCCCATAGGTCGCCATACACCGGGCAGAGGTGAATAACGCACCTGCGACCATAATGATTCCCACCAAACGATGCACTGTATGACTACTCATGTTTTATTTCTTCCATTCCCGGCAGGTTTTCCCTACCGTTGCCAGTTTCAGGAGTCAAGTTTTTCTATCCCTGATCAATCCCCGCGGATACTATTGCCGCAATTCGATTGTTTTATCGATGAAGTTGCGTTGATAACCGTTTTTCTGGTAGAAAAGCAATAACCATGCCGGGTATTCGCGATTGAAAAGGTGCTCGAATTTGAAAATAAAAGCATCCGGTTCTATCGTCACTCCGGTGAATGACTTGTAAATGCCGAATTTCGCCATCCGGATGACTATTAGTTTCTTAATAGTTCACCACGAGCGGAGTCGAAAAGGCTGAACAGCCGAAGATTCCATGATTCTGGAGGTACGGGAGAGGTTTTCATCCAGATACAGGATCTGCTGTTGCTGATGTTCGATCGCAATGTTCATGATGGTTCGAATTGAGGGCATTAATTTCATACAACCAACCGGAAAGACGGAACT
The DNA here is from genome assembly GCA_016929415.1 of Chitinispirillaceae bacterium. GTDB lineage: Bacteria > Fibrobacterota > Chitinivibrionia > Chitinivibrionales > Chitinispirillaceae > JAFGNB01. The sequence goes on from JAFGIW010000223.1 coordinate 20,892, forward strand.
CGATTTTCAGACATTGCCGCGGATTGATGACAACTGGCGGGAAACTGGGTGAGGTTGAAACAAGGATGCAGCGCCGGTATTCTCAAATCCGAGAACTGTTTTCTTGAAATTGATAATGCTCTGGCAGAAAATTATCGTTTTAAATGGGGGCGGAGTATATTGCTTTATTTCAAAAATTTATCAGTATCGTTAGAAATAAAGCTATTGAAATCGGCGATACCGATACCGACCCCGATTTATAACGGGAACTGTGCAGACGATTATGAGGCTGTTAACAATCGCCTCTTGGCGGTGCCGGAGGGCGTCGTGGCCTTCGAGTCAGGCAGTGTTTAATACTGGCATTTCAATGGTTTCATTCGTACAATTCCCGTATGGAGCCACCCGGATGCAATATATATTTACCTCTTCGGCGGCAGTCCGCTCATTACTCTACCTTCAATGACTGACGCTTACCTCGAACGATTGACAGGATCCGGCATGAAAAAAAATGTCATTCTCATTGATTATGAAAACGTCCAGAACGTTGACCTGAAGCCGTTGCTTGACCATGATGTTCTCATCAAGGTATTCCACAACGAGAGCCAGAAATTTTCGAGCACGTTTACGAGAACGGCGATGGAATTCGGCAGGGAGAGAATGGAACTGATACAGATATCCGGGAGCGGCAAAAACGCCGCTGATTTTCACATTGCCTATGTTCTCGGCAGGCTCGCGCGTGAGATCGACGCCCCGTTTTTCCATATCATTTCAAAAGACAACGGTTTCAAGCCTCTTGTCAATTATATGAAAAATCACGAGAAAATAGAGTGCCGGCAGGAAGCGGATATTACCCATGTAATGTTGCCGAAAAACATCGCGGGCGGATCGGGGAAGGATTATTATAAAGAAGTCATCGATTATCTCTCCAGCCGGAAATCGCCGAAACCGAAAAAGATGAAGACATTACGGAACCAGATCGTTTCCATCTGCCATAAAAAGATATCCGGAGAACAGGCTGATGAGATTATTCAAAGGCTTATTGATGAAAAAGTGATTGTCCGCAAGAACGACTCGATTTCATATCCTGCCTGATAGCGCAAGGAGCCTCGGCCGCGACAGGTGTTTACTCCTCGAATCGGGCTGTTTCTTCAAATGCGGGGCTTTTCTAATGGGGTTTCCCGGCAGCGGCCGCACGTTCCATCATGTTCAGACACTCCACCAGCCGCCGGTTTTCCGCTCCCGTTCTGACCGCCAGGCGCAGGTAGCCTTTGCCGTCGGGAAACCGTGAGCTGACATCCTTGACATAAATTAACTTATCGGACAGCAGGCGGCTGCAGAGTCGGTCTGCGGCGGCTCCGTCGCCGTTCAGGCGGACGAGGAGAAAATTCGCTCCGCTGTCGAAAACTTTTTCGATTATTTTGACCTGTTTGAGGAGGGCGGCGAACTCCGAACGGTCGCTTATGGTAAGCGCAAACGACCGTTTAAGAGCGCCGCGGTGTTTCAGGATGATTTCGAGAAAGAATTCCGCCGCCGAATTAAGATTCCATATCGGAAGGTTGTTTGTGACGAATTCGGTATAGCGCGCGTCGCATGAATAGGTATAGCCGAGACGTATGCCGGGGACTCCGAGGGATTTGCTCAGGCTCTTGATGACGATGACGTTTTCAAGCGGAGCGGTTTCGAGCAGGGAAACGATTGATGGATACGATGAAAACTCGATGAACGATTCATCGACGATGATCGTTTTCCCCGGATGCTTTCTGGCGAACTCAAAGATCCATCCGGTTTCCATTTCGGTGCCGGTTGGATTGTTCGGATTGACGAAAACGACTATGTCGCAGGACGACGCCGCCTCGGTGACGGTCTGCCGGTCGATCGTTCCCGCATCCCCGTAGGTTGCGTGGTTCGTGAAGACGCGGGCGTATTCCCCGAAGGTCGGCGCGGGAAGCAATGCCTTTGATCCGCCGAAACGCAGGCGAAGCAGCGGGTAGAGCTGCGACGAACCATTGAGCGCCGTGCAGCGCGACCGGGTGCACAGCAGGAACCATGACAGTTTACGGTCAAGAATATCCTGCCGGGATCCGTAGTTGTGGATGAGGTCGGGCAGCACGTTTTTCATTTCCGATATGATGGCCGCATTCGGGAAATGCATATTCCTGATAAAGCAGAAATCGGTTATATCGTAATTCCAGTACCCGCCCATTGCGTACCCGAGTATCTCCCTGCGGCGGGCGTTGAAGCCGAACTCCGCTATTTGCAAATCATTGGGATCGTCGACTTCCGCCCACACCTCGCCGTCGATGATTTCCGCATGGATCGTCTCTTTCTGCATGTAGATCAGGATGCCGAGGATCAGCTCGTAATAGCAGTTCTTGTCGATGGCATTGGCGTAATACACCAGCAGCTTTTTAAAGGAGGTTTCACAGAATTCACGGGAAAATTTGTAGATGTTCAATGTTTTGTACTTATCCGAAAAATCGAACGATTCGGACTGAAGGTGGGGCGGGATGACATTGGTGATCATGCCGTCTTCAACGGTGACGACCGTTCCGTCCATCCCCGCGCGGTACTTGTCCACCAGGGCGATATTGCCGTGTTCGGATCGCAGCAACCGGCCGATCACCTCCGGCCGGTACACAAGGTCGGATTCGATCAGGATGATGTCGCTGTCGAGTTTTACGGACTCGAAGGCGAGCGCCATTGAATAAATATTGTTTGTTTCCTTGTAGTTCGCATTGTGGACAAAGGTGAGGTGCAGGTTGCGGTAGAGCCCCGAAAGGTACTCCTTCAGTTCCTGATCGCGATACCCCGTTACCACGACGATGTCGGAGATGTTGTTTTCCGCCAGTCCGTCAATGATCCGTCCGATGATCGTTTTTCCGCCCACTTCCAGCATCGTTTTGTGACGGTTGTCGGTAAGCGGACGCATTCTGTTGCCGTAACCGGCTGCAAGGATGATTGCCTTCATAATGGAGTGCCCCTTTGTATGGTAAGACTGCCGTGCTTTTTATCGGAAATGAATTCGAACAGTGTCGAGAAAAAGGCAAGTGCATTATTTATCGTCCAATAAAGGACCATTCCCGCGGGAGAGGTGTATAAAAGTATGAAAAACAGACCCGCCATGAGATAGAGCGACTGCCGCTGTTTTTTCAACAAAGACGGGGTGAGTGTGCAATCGGTGTGGATCCATGACGATGCGACGGTGATTGCGGTCATGATGAACGGAAGCAGATTCAGATAATGGCCGGCATACGGAATGGAAAACGGCAGGTGAAGGAAGCGGTCGGGGAGCGACAGATCGTTTATCCAGACAAATGACACTCCCTGAAGGGCGATATGTTCGCTGAGCATGTGGTAGGCTGCAAAAAATACGGGGATCTGCAGCGCCGCGCTCCCAAGACTCTTCAGTGAATACAGCGGATGTATTCCAAGCTCTTTGTATACCGCGAGCGTCCGTTGGTTGTGCTCCTCCCCTTTATACTTTTTATTTATCTCGTCAAGGCGGGGCTGGAGAAGCGATTTCTGCGCATTTACCTGCTGCTGCCATTTGTGTGCGATATGAAAGAGCGGTGCAATGAGAATCTTGACGCAGACGGACAGGGCGACCACCGAAATGACTGTATTCCCGATTATTCTGAGCAGAAGATCGAAAATACTCTGCAGCCCGAATGACAGCCACCGCATCCAGAACCACAGCGGATAGAGAAGCTTTGTGCATTCATGTCCGGCCTTCTTCAATTCCCGGTACACAACCGGTCCGGCGTACAGCGTTATCTTCAGAGTCCGCTCATCCGACAGGGAAGCGGAAAAATGAAGAGCGGTATCGTGATAAGCGACGGATGCGGAAGCGGCCGGCGGCTTCACCATGATTACCCAGAACCGGTTTCGCACACCGTGCCAGGCATGCTCCGCTCCCCGTGAAGCTTTCGTTTTCCGGTAATCGCCGACCTTGCCGCTGCGCTTGTCGATCGCGAAAGGGCGGTACCCGTCGTCGTACAGGGATTCCGAACGTAAAACGAATTCAACGGAATCGACGGAATGGGGGGCCGGTGTGCGGGTATTCCGGCTGATCGCTATCGCGGCATCGATACGGTAGGCGTTTTTGCGGAGCGCATACGACTTCTCAACGGGCCCGGAACGAAAACGAACGGTTATCGCGGAGTCGTTTTCAGACCGGCGGTAAAGGCCATCGCCTTCGTCGTGAGCGCCGGTTGAAGCTGCCTGCGGCACAGTAACCTTCAGGAGCGGTGAAGCGCCGGCGTTGGAAAAATCCTCCCGGTTTACCGTACGGTTGACGTTTTCAAAACGGGTTTTAATCGAAAGAATATCGCCATCCGGGGTAAAATCCACCTCCATGAGCGGTGTGCGGATAGACAGATTGTTCCGAATAATCTCACACGTGTCCGCACCCGTTATCGGGAGAACGAAGAAGAGCATGCAAGAAACGCTCCCGGGCTTTATTCGTGCAGGAGAAATCATTTTTTAAAATACTTTCCCATCTCACCCAGTGCCGCGGCGATATTCGGAGACGGCGGAGCTTTTTTCAAAAGGCGGTACGCATGGTCGCGCACCTCGTAGTAACCCCCGGGAAACTGGACGGTCACCCGGTGGGGTTCGATAATCGCAAAATTGTAATAACTGCCGGCTATCATCCATTCCCACTGTTTTTCAGAATAGAGATCGTTTCCGGAGCTGTAATGTTCCGGCGGATTGTCGCACCCGAGGGCGCCGCCGATCAGGGTCGCGACAATATCGTTATGAGATGTCCTCTTGGTGAAGACGCCCGCCGGCCTGCCCGGCCAGTGGACCGCGAGCGGAACCCGCAGCTGGTAATCGCTGAACGCGCTCCCGTGACCGGTAATCCCGAGATGGTTGTCGTCGAACTCATTGCCGTGATCCGCGGTGATAATGACGATGGTCGAGTCGAGCAGCCGGCGGCGGTCGAGATCGTCAAGTACCGCCCCGATCAGGGAATCGATATGCAGCATACTTACTTTATACCTATTAAAAAGTTTCTGCTGTTCGGAGGTGCCGTCGGCGTCGGGGACCCGTTTCTCGTAGGAGGCGGGAAACGTCCTGTTGCACAGCGCATCGTAGAAAAGAAATCCGAAGAATGGCCGTCCGGGAGCTTTATTGTCAAGCCACTCCTTCCATTCTTCGGTTATGGCGGAATCGTTTCGATAGGATAGTTTCGGGCCCGGAATGTTCGTTTCAAGACGTAAATCGCGGATTTTCGCGAACGCGGTCACGTCCAGACCTGCGGGGCGGTAGAGATTGTAACTCGTGAAAATTCCCGTCTGGTAGTGTTCCTCAAGCAGACGGTCGATCAGAATCGGCGTATGCTTGTTCGATTCGATATACTGCTGATAGGTCGGCGGTATTCCGTAGAAAAGCGAAAACAGCCCCATCTTCGTCGAGTTGCCGCCGCTCCAGTGATTGGTGAACACCGCCGCCGATTCCCGGGCGAACCTCATGCACCTGGGGGCTGCCTCGTCTGTCAATATGTCACTGCGCATGGCGTCCACGCCGACGATGAGGATATTGAACCTTGTCGAAGGGGTGAACGTGAGCGGCGCCAGGGGATAACGGAACACGCGGCGGCCGCCCTCACGGCCGGGTGCGCCCCGGCGGTTCGCGATGTCGGCAAGGCCCCACTTGACCATGTGCCTTTTATCCGTTGACGGATAGAACATCGGCAGGGTGGTGGTAAATCCGGTGACCGGTACGTATCCCGTTGCGTCGGCCCAGATATGCACGGCATGGGTAGCCAGCAGCATGACGATCACCGCCGGCAGCGTCGCGGCAAGGTATAGTTTCTTCCTGAGAACGATATGCCGGGTCCAGACGATACGGGCCAGAAAGGAATTGAAGGCGAGCAGTATCACGACATAGAGGATGCCGAACCCCCATGTTTTCCATCCGAGTATCCGGATTGTCAGCAGGGAGAAATGGAAACGATGGGCGGTATACACCTGCGAATCGAGCAGCACGAGCGCGACGATCGATGAAACAACAAGAATGCTGGCGGGGACGATAAACTTTCGTAAAGGAATAAGCACGGTGAGCGGCAGAATCAACCCCGTCCACACGATCAGCATGATCGATGCGAAATGGCTTGTAAACGCGAAAACGACATACGCTATCGCCGGCGGTTCTCGGGGAAACGGATAGGCGGTGAGATACCGCAGTCCCACCGTAAGCAGGAGCAGGGTGGCGAACGTGAAAAAACCCCAGCTCCATCGCAGGAGCACCGGTCGCTCACGGGAAGAAATCCATTTTTTCAGCACATCGACACTCGGCATTTTCCGCTACCTCCGTTTTTCCATTAAGGTATCGGCGATCGAGGCGATCGCCCCGGCCCCCGCCTCGACGCTTTGATTGATATTGAAAAGGACCTTGTTCCGCAACGCGGCGATACGGTCGCTAAACCGGCCGGGATTTGAGAGCAGCAGGTCGATCATTGCGGGCGCCTTGTCGAGCTCTCCCGGGGCAAGCACCATTCCGACCTCCCGGCGGATGCTTACCTCCAGAGGCTCGAGGCCGAGTTCGCCATACCTGCCGTTTCGCACGCGCCGCGGCACATCGATGTAAAGGACCGGTTTTTCCAGCCCCAGCGCGTATTCGATGGATGTGGATGACCAGTCGCATAGCAACAGGTCGGAATCGAAAAGCGACTCCATATCTCCCATCCTGTCGACATGGGTCAGCAATGGGTTATTGCCGTATATGGCAATAATCGCATCGATGACATGCGGCGTGAGTTTCCTTGTCCGGTAATGGGGGCGCAAAATCACGCGATACCCGGCGCCGAGCAGCACCCCGACCAGTTCTTTTCCGCACACATTGAGAATCGAAGAATTCCCCCATGTCGGAGCGAGCAGCAGCGTGAAGGGCCTCGTCGGGACCCTGCGCCGTTTTTCAGCTTCCCTCATCAGTTCCTCGACCCGCGCATAGCCGTGCTCGACAAGATTCTTCGGAGGGAGGTTATTGAGCCGCTCCCTTCCGCGTATCTCATGTACCTGATGCGGACCAACGCAGAGGATGGTATCGTAATGATCGTAGGAATTCTCGAAATCGACCATATGCGTGCTGCTCATCGAGTGGAACAGATAGATATAATGGACAGGAGATATCGATTTTTTCAGATGGAAAATGCCCAGGTCGATCATGGTCAGGACCATGCAGTCGGCTTTCAGAAACTGGAAAAAGCAGATCTGCCAGAATCCTTCCTGAATGAAAAACGCATCATAGCCGGGATGGCTCAATGTCAACCCTTCATCCTGCCTGTCGGACGTGACGTAGCACACCGTTTTCGACATGGAGAGCAGTTTTTCAATGATGCGTTTGAAGACGTGCCAGTCCTGTCCGCTTTCCGAGTAAAAAACGATGTTCCGCCGGTCGGGTGAAAGCCTGCGGAAGGAACGGTAACTGCGGAAAGACCTGAAGAAATCAGCGATGGTGAAAGGAGTACGTTGCTTTTTCATGAAAGGGCATTGGTGATGATTCAGGATTTTGCGGATTGATTATCATCAACTGCACGCCCGGACTGTTTTGACTTCGGTCTGAATAGATTCTTCAATTTATACCCGAAGGTTTTGAAACCGAGGACTACGGTGGCGAAAATCCCGATGACGGCGGAAATGATCATTGATCCGGTGCCGGGATCAAGGTACGCCTTTTGAAAGCCCGGCAATTCGGGTGTCTCGCGGGAGAGGAAACGGGAGAGCATCCCGATGAATACAAGTGCATTGAACAAAATGTTTCGATTGAATTCCGTAGAGTGATTTTTCATGGTTGCCCGCTTGAATTGAAGATTGAAGATTCTATTATTTATTTCTGCTTCGGTAAGAATAAAAAAATCGCCTATCCTTCTGTTCGCATCGCCCAACTCCCCCCTGCCTGCGGGAGCGGGGTGATGAGAAGAGGCGAAAGGCAAAGAACCAAATAATCTTTATCATACCGAAGTAGTTAATCAGATGGAAAATAATTCAATCGACCATCCTTTGAAAACATTACCCTTCTTTTCAGCGAGCGGGGTGGTTGTGCGGTAGTTTGCCTTTTATGCCCCTATCCCGCAGTCACCTTCCCCTTTCCTTCGCTCCCCAATCATTGTAAACTCTTGCAGTTACCAATAATGGTGAAAGGTGATCGTGGATACCGCACTGCCGTTTGGTTTCAATGTGATCGGTTTTATCAGCTGCAATATCGGTCTTGGTGTCGCTGCACGGAATACCGTCTTTTCACTGATCGACTGCGGCTATAAAGCAGGGGTATATGATATCGCACTGCCCGGAAGATCGGGTTCCGACACGACATATTCGCCTATTTTTTCCGATATGAAAGAACCGCCTCACTATGCCGTAAACATTTTCCATCTTAACCCGCCTCAGCTAGAGCAGATCCGGCATCATCTCCATGCCGATTTTTTGAAAGGACGGTTGAATGTCGCTGTTCCTTTCTGGGAATTGCCGCGCATACCCGATTCGTGGGCATTGGTACTTGAGAAGATCCATGTGGCGCTCGCACCGAGCAGATTCATCGAACATGCGGTAGCCTGTTTCACCTCGCGGTGCCGGGTCCTCTATTATCCTCAGGCAATAACAACCGGCCTCACCATAAAACCCGGTCGTTGCAGATTCGGTCTTCCTGAAAACAAATTTCTGTTTGTGACAAGCTTCGATATCGGGAGCGATCTTGTACGCAAGAATCCGATTGGCGCGATCGATGCGTTCCGACGCGCGTTTCCATCAGGCAATTCCTCCGCGGAGTTCATTATTAAAATCAACAGAACGGTAACCGGCCCCTTTTTTGACGGATTGATCACGAAGATTCAAGGGTATATCAATGATGATCCGAGGATACGGATTATCGATTCTCCGATGTCATATGAGGAGATTCTCTCGCTCTATGCATCCTGCGACTGTTTCGTGTCGCTTCACCGGGCTGAGGGTCTCGGGCTGGGGGCGATGGAATCGATGTCGCTCGGAAAACCGGTGATCGCGACCTTCTGGTCGGGAACCGCTGATTTCATGACTCCGGAAAATTCCTGTCCGGTGACCTATAAAATCGTCAAATGCGACCCTTCGTGCAATCCGGGAATCAGCCCGGAGAGTCTCGGCTTTCAGGGAGTATGGGCGGAACCGGACGGCAACGAGGCTGCTGCATGGATGAGAAAGCTGTTCGAAGACCGGGAACTCTGCCGGCGCCTCGGCGCGCAGGCGCGGATTTCAATGGAACAACGCGGGAAGCAGGCGCGGGAAGGCCATGTTTTCAGGATGATCAAGTCAATTTATTCATCCTACTGCGCGGGAATCTATTCATCGGAAGAGTGATTATGGAAAACAACATGTCCGCCGACGCGCAATCGTTTTCGTTGTACCATACCGATAAGAACCTTGCGGCGACACGCGAACTGATGCGGACCTATATCCCGCTTTTTGCCCAATGCAAAAAGGTGCTTGATATCGGATGCGGGCCGGGCCTGTTCCTCGAGCTGCTCAGGGAACAGAACTCCTCGCGGACGCTGCTCGGCATCGACGGCGATCCGTCAATGGTTGCCCGGGTCAGGGAAAAGGGATTCGACGCCCGCTGCGTAAGCGTACAGGAAATCGCCTCCGCCGTCACCGGCGGCTTTGACGGCATCTATGCCGGACACATTATCGAACACCTCAATGGAAATGAGGCGCTCGATTTTCTCAGAACCTGCTGTTCGCTTCTCAACCCCGGGGGTGTTTTTCTTCTGAAAACCCCGAACTGGAATATCCCGTACGTCAGGCACGAAGGCTTCTGGCTCGATATTACCCACGTCCGGCCGTATCCGCCCCGCCTGCTGGAAAAGATGCTTGGCGACCTCGGTCTGGTCAACGTCAGGACGTTTACGGAAAACATCGGGCTTCACGACGCGGTCGCCGTGGGAGTGAAAAAGCCGGACTGAGGGAGGGGAAGGCGCGTTATGTCGGTAGCATCAAAGTACAGAGGAGTATCGGAGGTCTGTAGGACCGTCATGTTCCTGAAATAGAAATGATGAGGAAGTCGTTTCTATTCATCGAGGAGGAAGAAAACCACTCTTCCCCGGATGATCGGTTCATGGCGGCGGCCGTTGCGGCCTCCTTCCCGGTGCGTTCGGCGCGTCGTTCCCGGAAAAAGGCGACTGCCTTGACGAGGGTGAGGTCGGGCGGACAGGGATTGGGATGATTACCGCTCACCCCGTCAGCGCCCGGCTCCAGTCGTGCATGACCGGCTGGAATCCCGCGGCGAGGAGGTCCGCCTTGACGGAGGGGACGTCGCGCGTGTCCGCGATTTCGAACTGCGCCGTTGAGCCGGCGCTTCCGTGACCGCCTACGCTGGTCGAAACGCCGGCGGATATCCGCGTGACGCCGAGCGGCAGTAGTGACATCCTGAACTTCGCCGATTCCCGCGTCGAAATCGTGATACCGACGGTCGGGAGGAAGCAACGTAGTGCGGTCATCATCCTGACGAATTGACGGTCGCCTACCGGGGAGGAGGGGGAGAAATCACCCGCAAGCGGCCGCAGGCGGGGAAACGATGCCGCTATCTCGACGGCCGGAAATCGCCGCTGAAGATACGCCGCATGAAGACCTGCGAAAAACGCGTCGGAGCGCCAGTCGTGAAGTCCGTAGAGCGCCCCGACGGTTACGGCCCGCATCCCTGCCCTGCACGACCTTTCCTGTGCGTCAAGACGAAACCGGTAGTCGGCCTTGGCCCCGGACGGATGGAGGCGTGCATACCGCGGTTTGTCGTACGTTTCCTGGTAGAGCGTGAGCATGTCGGCGCCCGCGGCGATCAGGCGGGCGTAGTCCGCCTGCGACAGAGGGTAAATCTCGATCGCGACGGATGAGAAGTGGTTTCGCAGCAGCCGCACCGCCTCCTCCAGATACCCCACCGACGCCTTTGAAGGAGATTCGCCGGTAAGCACGAGGATATGGCGTATCCCGCCGGCGCTGATCCGCTTGGCTTCCTGCTCGATTTCGGGTAATGAAAGATGGCTTCTCGTGATGTCGTGGTGATGGGCGAACGAGCAGTAGGGGCAGATGTTGTCGCAGTAATTCGAAATGTACATCGGGGTAAAGAGGACGATTGCGCTGCCGAAATGGAGGCGTGTCAAGGCGGCCGCTTTCTGCGCCGTCGCTTCGAGCCGCTCATCGGCCGCATCGGAGAGCAGGGCGAGAAAGTCGCGTTCGGAAAGCGTCGATCGGTCGATGATCCGGTCGATCGCGGCAGGGGTAACGGAAGCGCAGTACCCCTCGATATCGAAAGAACAATACGAATCGATAATTTCGGCAAACGACACGGTTCCTCCGGTTCAGGTATCAAGAAACCCGGTGAGCGGTGACGAGGCACGGGCTTCGTTCGACGTTGGTGCGCATCCCGCGAGATACGCCGTTCTTCCCGCTTCGACGGCCAGTTTGAACGCCCGGGCCATGGCCACGGGGTCGTCGCTGGCCGCGATGGCGGTATTGAGCAGCACTGCCGCGGCGCCCATCTCCATGGCCGCGGCGGCGTGCGACGGCCTGCCGATTCCGGCGTCGACAATCACCGGCAGTCTGATCTCATCGATCAGTATGGAAATGAAATCTTTTGTAAGAACTCCCCGGTTCGTGCCGATCGGGGCGCCGAGCGGCATGATCGCCGCCGCCCCCGCGTCCGCCATGCGGCGCGCGGCGATGAGGTCGGGATACATGTAGGGGAGGACGACAAAACCCTCTTTCGCGAGCGCTTCGGTCGCCTTGATCGTCTCGCTGTTGTCGGGGAGCAGGTATTTCTGGTCGTTGATCACCTCGATCTTGATCCAGTCGCCGCACCCCATGGCGCGCGAGAGATGCGCGCTGCGGATCGCTTCTTCGGCATTGCGGGCTCCCGAGGTGTTGGGAAGCAGCACTTTACCTTTCGGGATGTGGTTGAGGATGCTCTCCGCCGGCCGGTCGAAATCGATTCTCCGAAGCGCAACCGTGATGATGTCGCACTCCGCAGCGGCGAGCACCGCGGGAATGAGACGGTCGTCACGGTATTTGCCCGAACCGGTGATGAGTCGCGATCGAACGGCGGTGGTGCCGATGATCAGTTCGTCCATATCATCCTCCGCCCACGAAGCGCAGCACCTCGATCACGTCGCCGTCGCGGACCGGACAGCGGTCGAAGTCGTCGCGTCTGACGATTTCCCGGTTGACTTCGACCACTACGTGCGATGGATCGATCCCCTGCGCGGCGATCAGCGCGCCGACGGTCGTTGCCCGGGCATCCGGGGAGACCGGCTTTCCGTTCAGGATGATCGTCGCGGCCATGATCAGCGCTTCCTTCCCGCCCGCCGCCGCAGGCCCTCGCGGTGATCTTTGTTGTAAATATGGGCTCCCGCCGGTACCGGCTCGGTGATCCAGGTGTTCCCGCCGATGACGGCGCCTTTGCCGATGACCGTATGCCCGCCGAGGATGGTTGCGTTGGCGTAAATAATAACATCGTCCTCGATATCGGGATGCCGCTTCTGTTGTTTACGGGGATTGCCGTCCTTGTCGAACGGTGAAAGCGCTCCGAGGGTTACTCCCTGGTAGATCTTGACGTTGTTGCCGATATGGGTTGTTTCGCCGATCACCACGCCGGTTCCGTGATCGATGAAAAACCGCGTGCCGATTGAAGCGCCCGGATGGATGTCGATGCCGGTGCGCGAATGGGCCCGCTCCGCCATGATCCGGGGGATGATCGGCACCTCCAGTTCGTACAGCAGGTGTGCGATCCGGTACGTGGCGATCGCTTCGATGCAGGGGTAGCTCAGTACGATTTCATCGCGGTAGCGGGCCGCCGGATCGCCTTCGAAGGCCGCCTGGATATCCAGCATCAGGAGCTCCCGTATACGCGGAAGCGACTCGATCAGATGCATCAACGCTTCGGCCGACCGCGTATTGCAGTCGCAATGGTCGCAGTTCTCCTTTTTACAGCGGTATCGGAACACGGCAAGGATGTGTTTGTCAAGATTAAAGCTGATGTGGCGCAGCAGGTCGGCGAGGAAGAAGTTGACATTTTCATTCGAGATGCGCTCCCTGCCGTAGCTTCCGGGAAAGAGCGCCGCAAGGATATCGTCGAGAATTTCGTAGATGTCGTTGCGGCCGGCAAGGTCGAGACCGTCTTCGGAGGTGATTTCGCGCGTGCTCCGCACTCCCTGTTCAAGCTGAGCGGCGACGGAGGGAAGTCGGGTGTTCATCCAGTCGGTAAAGTCCATGCGCCGACCCTTCAAAACGTGGTCGTTTCGTGGATGTACTTGATCCACTGGGAGAAAAATTCGGTACGGTGCGACCGCCAGGTATTGGCAGGGTGCCCGAGGTCGAGGTTCGCGGGAGGTTCGACATCCTCCCTTCCGGCTTTTTTGTCGCGTTCGTACTCTTCGACAAGCCGTGCCGGTTCATATTCCGGATGCCCCAGATGGA
>JAFGIW010000224.1 GCA_016929415.1 Chitinispirillaceae bacterium
ATCATCTGGGGATTGAAATAGACCGTTTTCAATGCAAAAACAGCGTCCTGATCGTTGAGTGTTGAATTTGTAAGGTAATAGACATGGCGTGAAAAGAACCCGCGGTTCGTACTGCCGGTAGGCAAAAGGACTTTCAAGGAATAAGCATGTGTCAGCCAGGCGGTTTCGCGGCCGAACGGGTAAGCCATTTTCGTGGTGAGTTCGAGATCGCCGATGCCGCTGCGGCGTTCGTCGTTCCAGCCGGCAATATCGTAGTAGAGCGGCAGATCGATAGCGAAGTCCCAGAAGGAGGTGATGCCGTATCCCGCAAAAATATTTCCGGAAAAAAGGTGCGGGGCGGTTCTGTCCACCGGACGATTGTTCGCGGACTTCAGTACCCCTCCCTCGCCTTTCGGGCCGGCGATATATTCCATCTCGGTGCCGTATTTTAAAGCCCCGCCGAGGTTGAATCCGGTTTTCCCGAGTGTTTCGGTGGAGAGCGTTCTGACAATACCCTTCTGTCCGCCGGTGTTGATGTCATTGGCATATATCGAAGAAATACCTGCGACGAAAATTACGGTCAGCGAAATTAAACGACGGGGGATGTACAACATGAAACCTCCTTTATCGATGAAAAACGCCGGATTAAAAACAGGGCATACTGCATTTATGAAACCCTTCACCTAGGAGCCGTGTCGTATGTCCTTGATAATAATATATATTTTGCCCGTTACCGGCAAGGTCTTCCGACCATTCTCACGATGCGTTGACAGACCAGCCTCTGCACGGCCGGAATGAGGAAATACGGAACACTTCGCCGGGGAGCGCTTGTTTGGAAAGAGATTCGACATTTGACCGGCTGCAGTTATTGACTGGTGATCGGGCATTGCTCCTGCTGCGGCGCACGTCGGTGATACTGTTCGGGGTCGGAGGTGTGGGCAGCTGGTGTGCGGAGGCGCTCGTAAGGTCGGGAATCGGAAGGCTGACCATGGTTGATGCCGATCTGATCTGCCGGACGAACATCAACCGGCAGGTGCAGGCGACTGCGGCAACGGTCGGCGGAGTCAAGGTTAATGAACTTGCCACCCGCATGCGGAAAATCAATCCGCATGCGGAAATCATCGCGCTTCAGGAGATCTATACACCCGGCAGTGCTGACCGGTTCCGGCTGGCAACCTACGACTACGTGATCGACGCCATCGACAGCCTCAGCGCGAAAGTCGATCTGATCGCCGGCGCGACGGAGGCGGGGGCGAGGATCTTTACCGCGCTGGGCGCCTCATGCAAAATCGACCCCTCGCGGATCAGGGTCGGGCCGCTCCGGGAGTCGCACGGTTGCCATCTCGGAAAACTGGTGCGCAAGCGCCTGCGCCGGCGGAACTGCAACGGCGATCCGCTCTGTGTTTACAGTGAAGAACAGCCGCCGGTGCGGGAAGGCGGCAACGGTTGCGGCGGCGATGCAGAAGGTGACCCGGAAAGCGTCAATGGTGGCGAGGATGGAGCGGTGTCGGACAACAAGCAGCGCAGCATCAAAAAACGGATCAACGGCTCGGTGGTGCATATAACCGGAAGTTTCGGCTTTTTTCTCGCCGGACTGGTCGTTCAGGATGTGGTGCGGCGGGCGGGGGAGGGGAAAAAACCGGAGTCAGGAGTCAGAAGTCAGAAGAAAGAAGAAAGAGAATAAATCACACCTGTCACCTTGTCTCCCCGTCACCCCGTTATTTTTCCCTCACTCCCGCCTCCCATGCACCCACACCCACTTCTTCCTTTCCGGCGAATACGTCATGGTGCTCGTTGACTGACCGTTCAGAATGACTATACTGTCGAAACGTTCCCTGTTCCTAATAGCAAAGAAAACATTCCCCAGCGATGGCATCGAATCATACGTGTTGTCCAGTTCGACCGTTTGCGTCTTTTTATCCAGTTCGAAATAGCGCAGATAGTTTCCGACGATGTTATGCCCGGTGACCAAGCTCCCCGACGGATTGATCGTCAGATAAATGTCAACGCCGTGCGCACAGTAGTTTCCGTATCCCGCGGGGAAGAACCACATGGCATAGGAACCGTCGTCGCTTTTTCGTATGTAATGATTGTAGTCGACATTCAACTGCATGCTGTCGATGATCGCCTGGAAGTGTTTTTTCCCGGTGGTCACCGCGCGCGCGAACTGAAGGACCCGTTCGTCAACGACTGCAGGTATTTTTAGCAAATCACCGTCCTCCTCCGTCACGAAAGCGTATTTCGGGTGAAAGGTGTCATTATTCACCGAGTATCTCCCGTAGAAAACATACCGCTTACCGCTGCGATCGTCAACGAACCATGTCTGGTCGAGCGAATCGAGCAACAGCGGTTTTTCCGCCATGATCGAATCGGTGGAACGCCACGCGGCCAGGTCGTCGCGCGCAAGTGCATCGGCAAGCGTGCAGGTGCGCTCGAAGGCCTTCATATCGAAAGGGGGAGGCGGTTCTATAGCAGGCAGGGTTAAAACCTTCCGGTGCGAACAGCCGAAAAGGGCGAACATGAGAAAACAACTAATAAAAACACGCTCCATCTCTCTTCAACGTCCTGTCCTGAAAATAGTCGTGAAGTAAAAACCACCATTGAAATATATACAAAATGGAAGGAAAAACAGGCCCAAAATTCTTCCGGATGATACATTGCTCCTTCATCGAGGACCTGATCAATTTTGCCGATCATGCGGCACGGGGTATTTTGCAGACCTTCATTGACCCTTTTATCGCTTTACGGTATAATGATTTGTATCATTTCAGGCATTGTTCTTCGACGGAGGGTCATCCATGTCACGACTATGGTTGTGTGCGAGTGTACCGGTTATCATGTGTATCGGGTGTGCCGCTTCCCATCAGCAGATAGGAAACGAGGCGCTGCTTCCGGAAATCGACGTTATTCAGGTTAAGGAGCACTCCGATGAGGCGCTCAAGCTTGCGCAGGAGGCAAAGCTGGATGTGGAAATGGTAACCAACAAGCTGACCGAAATTGACAACCGTCTTATCCTCCTTTCGGAAGAGGTATCGAGTGTTTCAATCGCCAAAATCGAGGAGCTGGAGAACCGTCTTGCGCTGCTGATCGAAGCATATAAAGACCTCCAGGCACAGGTCACCGCACTGGAGGCAATGCCGCGTACTTCGTCAAAGAAAAACAGGCCTCCGGCCACCTTTTCACCGGCCCTGGGGTCACCGGAGTATGATCTTTATCAGACCGGCATACGAACCTTCGAAAACCGTGTTTATGACAAGGCGATTGAGATTTTCACCGATGTCATCAAACAGTATCCGCAGGGTAAATATGTCGATAATGCGCGGTACTGGATCGGGGAGTGTTATTACGCGCTCGGTGATTACGCTTCGGGAATTGCCTCATTTACTCATGTTTTCGACAGCAAGAACTCTTCCAAGGCGGATGACGCACAATTTAAAATCGGTCTTTCCTATTTGAGGATGGGGCAGCAGGCAATGGCAAAAGCGGAACTCAAAAAGCTCATCGACCGCTACCCTGCAAGCGAATACATCGAGCGGGCGAAAAAATATCTGGGGGAGATCAAGTAGGGAATGGAGATATAGGCTGTAGGAAAAGCGGTTCAGCGGTTCAGCAATTCAGGGGTTCAGCTTAACAGCTTAAAAGCTTTCCCCTGACTTCAGGCTTCCGACTCCTGAATTCTAAATAATTTCCCCTCCTCCCCTCTTCTCCTTGCCTTCGGCCCGCTTCATAAACCACTTTTAATGATTGTCCAAATACTGCCGCGGCCTTGAAAAGCGAGGCGCGTATCGGGGTGGTGGCGGTCATTTCAAGGCATTCCTTCAATTCCTGGAAAAATATGATGATATATCGGTATGGTGGTTTGTTCATTGCGGGATTCTTATTTTTCACCTCATGTGCCGCCCGGAAGAACAAACTGGAAAAGATGCAGATTGACTGTTCTCAACGTGTTTCCAAGGCTTTGCTTTCTTACAACGCGAAAAAATACGCGACGGCCCTTACCCGTTTCACGGACGCCCGTATGCAGTGCAGCGGAACTCCGGTCATGGATACGATACTGTACTATCTCGGAATGTCCAATGTTAAAACGAAGAAATATCTCGAAGCACGGACCGAATTTCAACGTCTGGTGCAGGATTTTCCCGGGTCACCTTTCTTTGAGGAGGCGAAGTTCCGTATCGGTTACGTCGTGTTCAAGCAGTCGAATCCCGCCAACCGCGATCAAAAGGAAACCAGGGAGACGATCCGTCTCCTTGATAATTTTATGGAAATGTACCCGAAAAGCCCCTTCGCCGACAGCGCTCTTTTTTACCGGACCGAAGCATATGAAAAGCTTGCGACAAAAGAGTTCTGGAATGCGCAGTTTTATGAGAACGTCAATGAACCTGAAGCTGCCGTAGTCTATTATCGAGCCTTTTTAAGCCAGTTTATCGATTCGAAGCGAGTTGACCAGGCACGGTTCAACTCGCTTGTACTGCTTGTAAAACTCGACCGCATCACTGAGGCGGAAGAGCTGTATGATGAACTGATTGAAAAATGTAAAAACAAAGAGCTGCAGAAAGAGGCGAAAGCGCTCTTCGCCAATGCCAAGAAAGCCAAGGCAGGCGCCAAATAGCGGTCCTGAAAAAATAGTGCGGGAGGCGACATGTCCAATCCGATCGGTGTTTTCGGTGGTATTTTCGATCCGGTCCATTACGGGCATCTTGCCACCGGCAGACTCGCGTGCGACCACTTCCGCCTCGATAAAATCATCTATGTTCCGGCAGGAATTCCCCCGCATAAAGTAACGACCATCTCCATCTCTCCCGCAGACAGGCTTGAAATGCTGCGTATCGCTCTTGAGGGCGAAGCCTATGCCTCCATCTGGGAAGAGGAGGCAAGGCAGCCGGGAGTCTCCTACACGGTGGATACATTGAATGAACTGATGGCACTTCATTCCGGTTCACCGCTTTATTTTATCGTCGGGTCGGACAACCTCAACGAGATCCCCACATGGCACCGATACCGTGAGATCCTTGCGATGGTGACCCTCTGCGTCACCGAACGACCCGGTTATTCAACGGAGATTCCCTCGATGCTCGCAACGGCATCGCTTTTGACCTTCCCCTCACCGCAGTGGGGGATGAGTTCTTCGCTGCTGCGGTCCTACCTTGCACAGGGATACCAATGCAAACATCTGCTGCCTGAGGGAGTCCGTGAGTATATATTTAATAAGGGACTCTACCGGCAATGCGGAACAAAAGTTTCTGCTGCTAAATGTAAACAGGCCCATTGACCGTCCGGGGTCAAAGCTCATCCGGAGGCAGGTAATGTCGGAATCGGCGCCGCAACCACTACGGCGGGGGATGGGGCGAAAAAGGTTTCTCGGGGTCCATTTCCGCTGCTGCAACGTGTATCAGCGTATCTATTGCAATGACAGCGGAACAGCCTATGACGGACGCTGCCCCCGATGCGGGAAAAAAGTGCATATTCCCATTGGTGGAAGCGGCGTCGAAAACCGTTTTTTTGAGGCATATTGACGTGGTGACGCGGAGAGCATGCATCGCGCAGATCGGTTCCGTCCTGGGTGCGGCGGCAATGGGCAGGATATGCCCTCTTTTTGCCGCCCCGCAGGCTCCGGAACAGACCGCCCGTTTCTGGCACCGTGAAGGCAGCGGCATCATCATGTGCGAACTCTGTCCTCACGGGTGCGCTCTTCCCGAAGGAAAAACCGGCATCTGCCGCAACCGCGTGCATCGCGGCGGCAGGCTTGTAGCCCTCGGCTACGCCCGGCCGTGCGCGGTGCATGTCGATCCCATCGAAAAAAAACCGTTGTATCATATGCTGCCCGGCGCACGGACCTATTCGCTGGGCGTCGCAGGCTGTAACATGCGGTGCAAAAATTGTCAGAACTATACGATAAGTCAACGCAGCCCGCTTGAAACCGAGAATGTATACCTGCCGCCGGAGCGCGTGGTTGAAGAGGCGATCAACGAGCGGTGCACGGTCGTTGCGTTTACTTATACAGAACCGTCGGTCTGGCTTGAGTATGTGATCGACACCGCGACCGCAGCCCGAAAAGCGGGGCTTAAAACGGCGCTGGTTTCATCGGGGTATATCAATCCGGCTCCCTTCGAGGAACTCTGCAACGTCCTCGACGCGGCGCGCATCGACCTGAAAAGTTTCAGCGATGCCACCTACCACAATCTCAATGCGGGAAAACTGCAGCCGGTGCTCGACACCCTTCTCCTTGCAAGGAAACGCCGGGTGTGGCTTGAGGTGATCAATCTCGTCATCCCGGGGTGGAATGACACCCCTGAAGAGCTCCGTGCATTGAGTCGTTGGGTGAAAAACCGGCTCGGCGCGGAAACACCCCTCCATTTTTCCCGCTTCTACCCGATGTATCAATTGTCGAACATCTACCCGACGCCGGTGGCCACCCTGAATAAAGCCGCCGCCATCGCCTCGGGGGAGGGATTATCATATGTCTATATCGGCAACGTGGCCGGCATCGGCGGGACGACAACGTGCCCGAAGTGCGGAAAAGTGATCGTCGAGCGGTCGGGGTATACGATCACGGTAAATAAAATCAACAACGGAAAGTGCGGTTTTTGCGGTTCCGTGATTCCGGGACTCTGGGGGTAATGATATGCATATAGAAAAGGTTCTATCATTTTTAGCGTGTGGAGTGATGATTATGAATGGATCACCGTTCGAGGTATCGGCGCAGAACGCGGTGCGTAAACCCGCGGTTGCCGGAACATTTTATGAGAAGAATCCCGACTTGTTGCGCGGCGTGATATTGCGTTATCTGTCCGACGGTAAACCGCTTGCCGAGCCGGTACGGCTGCTTATCTGCCCCCATGCCGGGTTTGTCTTTTCCGGGCCGGTGGCGGCGAAAGGGTATGCCACGATCGACGGCAATGTCAAAAGGGTATTTATTCTCGGTCCGTCGCATTACGAGGGGTTCGGGGGGATCGCGGTGCCGAAGTTCGATTATTATGAAACGCCGCTCGGCAAGGTGAAAATCGACCGGGCGGTCGTCGAAAAACTGCGTGGCCAACCGGGAGTCATCGTAGCCGACGGCTTTGATGAACCGGAACATTGCCTCGAAGTGCAGCTGCCGTTTCTGCAGGTGCAGCTGAAGGATTTTACCATTGTTCCGATCCTTACCGGCAAGGTCGATCCGAAGCAGGTGGCGGACGTGCTCATGCCGCATATCGACGCAACTACCGCCGTCATCGCTTCATCGGACCTTTCCCATTATAAGAAACAGGCGAAGGCCCGGGCGCTCGACGACGCGACTATTGCCGCCATTCTTTCGGGAAACGATGCAGGCCCGATCGACGCATGCGGCGCTATGCCGATCCGGATCGTTATGAACCTTGCGAATAAAATGAAATTGCAGCCGGTGAAGCTCGATGCGCGCACCTCGTTCGAGACCGCGCCGCAGCACTGCTCCGACGGCAGGGTGGTGGGGTATGTTGCCATTGCCTTTGTATCGGCGGCGACCGCCGCTTCGTTCAATGTGTCGACCCAAACCCCGCCGGCCTCTTCTTCCGAAGACCTCGCGCCGGAAATCAAGAAGCTCCTTTTGCTGCTGGCGCGGCAGAGCCTCGAGGCTTCGGTGCGCGGCAAACCATTTGAAGGACCGGGAGACGTTCCCGCTGAAGTAAAGGAAAACAGTGGTTGTTTCGTTACCCTCACCGTGGGCGGGGCGCTGCGCGGATGCATAGGATATATCGAACCGATTAAGCCCCTTTACCGGGCGGTGATTGAAAATGCCGCGAACGCGGCGCTGCACGACCCCCGTTTCCCGCAAGTCACACCCGGCGAACTGCAAAAAATAGTCCTCGAAGTTTCGGTGCTCACCAAACCGGAGCCCCTTCCCTATAAAGATGCCGACGACCTGTTGCGGAAGCTTGTCCCCAACCGCGACGGGGTTATTCTCCGTAAAGGCGGTCACCAATCCACCTATCTGCCGCAGGTGTGGGAACAACTGCCCGACAGAGAGGATTTTCTCGAGCAGCTTTCGATAAAAGGCGGCATGCCGCGCGACGGCTGGAAAACCGCGGAAGTCAAGACTTACCGGGCGATTCATTTTGAGGAATAAGTGCTCCTTGCCATGCGGGTAAGCCCCTTCGTGACTCCGGTTGCGAAAATCCGTGATATACTTTCCACGGAGAAGGGAATCATTTTTGCCGTCGGGGCGGTTACCGCCGTCGTGCAGACGCTGCTGGTGCGCGAGGTATTCGCGGTCGTTTCGGGAAATGAGTTGGTTATCGGCGTCATGCTTGCTGTCTGGCTCGCAGCCACGGCAGCCGGAAGCGTACTCGGCGGCAGGATTCCCACCTTCCGTTTGAATAGCATCCTTACCGGACTGCTTCTTCTTTATATCGCCGGGATGACCGGCATCAGGGCAATACGGCTCCTGCTGCTGCCGGGAGAATCATTGACGCCGCTTCTGCTGTTGCTTATGCTTTTTATCTGCGAGGCACCGGTAGCGGCAATGGGCGGGTATGTTTTCGGAAAACTTGCAAAACGGGACCTGGGCTCATATATTTACCGATGGGAGCAGGCGGGGACTCTCACGGGACTTATGGTACTGTCGCTGGCAATAATGGCGTTCGTGCCGAATTTTCCAATCGCCGCGGGAGTGGGGCTGCTGATCGTTCCGCTGCTCAAAGGGGCGGTGTGGCGCTATTGTGGAGTTGTACTGCTGGCGTTGTTCCTTATCTCCGACCCCTGGACTGCGGCATGGAAATATCCTCTCCCCGTGGACCGCATCATCTATGCCCACGAGGGCGAGACTGCACAGGCGACCGTCGACGGGCAGCGGATTACCTATGTCAATGGATCGCTCTATGCGACCGCCTATGCCACCCCTGCAATCGAGCAGGCGGTCCATACGCCGCTCGGGATGCACCCCCATCCGCATGATGTGCTGATCGTCAACAGCGCCGGCCATCTGGCCGAAGCGCGGAAGTACGAAGACGCCGATGTGCGCTGCATCCGCACCGACCGGTTAATCAACGACACCTGCTGCCCCTACGGGAAACTGGAAAGCGTCGAACGGTGGCATCCGTTCGACGCGGTGGTGCTTGGGTGCGGCATGCCCGACAACGCGGCGACGAGCAGATTCTTTACCCGCACCTTTTTCTCCCGGATGCACGGACTTGTGGGAGATTCCGGGGTCTTTTCCTTTACCCTGCCGTTTCAAACCGAGTATAGCGACCGACAGGATCAGTTGATGCGGGATATCATCGTGTCGACGCTCGCGTCGGTATTCCGGTATGTTAAGATACTTCCGGGCGAGGGGTTTACCTTCGTCGCCTCTGATGCCGATTACCCGCTCCCCGATACCTGCCGCGTTGCAAATGATTACTTTGAGAACATGATTCTCGCCGGTCTTACCCGTGAGAGGATCGAGGCGGCCAATCGTCCCCCGAAACTGCACCACACCCACACCGCCGCCCACCCGCGACTGCTGCTCGCGTCGCTCGATCGCTACATGCAACAGTTCAAGGTCGAGCGCTGGATGTTCATTGCATTGCCAGTGGTTCTGGTGCTGCTGCTTCTGCCGGCAGTGCGGTGGTCAATGGAAACCGTGTCGATCGGCAGCAGCGGTTTCTGCACCGGGATCTATTCGGTTGCACTGATATTGCTCTACCAGTCGACCTACGGGACGGTCTATGCACAGTTGTCGCTTCTGCTGCTCTTCCTCTCAGCGGGGTTCACCGCAGGATGCTTCGTGCGTAAATTCCCTTTGTCCGATCCGCTGCTCGGCCTGGTGCTCGGCGGATCGCTGCTCTTGCTTGCGCTGCTTGATACTCCACCGGCACCGCTTTTTTTCATCGGCAATGCCGCAGCCGGTTTTCTCACGTCCGCGCAGTTCGTCACCCGTAAGAAAACATCGGCCGGAGTGCTTTACGCCGCCGACTGCGCGGGCGGAGTGCTCGGGATGGCCCTTGCGTCAACCATACTTATCCCGCTTGCCGGCATAACGGCGGTGGCGGCGGGAATCATGGTGATAAAGGCGGGGGTGGCGGCGGTGGTGCGGGTACGGTAAGGGGGAAGTAGCGGAAGTCTGCCATCAGCACTATTTGAGCAGGGGACTGATCAATGAATAAATGCATCCAATAGGCGACAACAAGCTATTTTATCAAGCAACCGATTTTACTACTGCTATGTCCCCGAAAAATGATAAATCCTCACCACTCCCCGAAAACTGTACCCTCATTTCGAGCGTTTCAATTATAATGAAACATATCGATTCAATTTGCGCAATCGAGGCCGCTTCATTCGATCCTCCATGGACGAGAAACGATTTTATCAATGAACTGGGAGGCGGCGGTTCCCCAAGTATGATTCTATTGAATAAGGGAATGCTGATCGGCTACCTGTTTTCAAAGAAGGCCTTGGACGAAATAACTATCAATAAACTCTGCATTCATGCAGAATACCGCGGCAGGGGATATGGAAATTTGCTGTTATACAACTTCATCGAACAGATGAGGGGGCAGTTTTCAAGAATCTTTCTCGAGGCGGCATGCACTAACACGACCGCAATCCGTTTATATACGAAAAACGGTTTCAGGGTCAACAGAATAAGGAAAGCAATTTACGCCGACGGTGCGGATGCGGTGGAGATGGTGCGCGGGGGTGAGGAAGTAAGATAGGATAAAGATTATAGCTGAAAACACTGCAGCGTTCTTGTTCACTTAAAATTTAATATTTGATTTCTCAAAATCTAATAACCTATTGAAAATAGTAGAAATAGAATTATAAATGCTTCATATCTGTTCACTAATTAGTGAACGAAAATTACTAATAGAGGTTGAAAATGCCTCCATTTTCCGGTATCTTTATAAGATAGAGTAACATGGTTTAAATCACCAAGGCGGCGTGATGCCCGAAATCTACCACTATCTCGATTATCACCAATGGCTGGAAGTCGCCTTCAAGCAGAAGAAGGCGGAAGTCCCGTCATTCTCTCACCGTTTCATCGCCCGGCGGCTTGGTCTCAAGTCAAGCGGTTATATTCTCTACGTGATGCAGGGCAAACGCAAACTGACCGAAACCATGGCCATCGGGATAGCGCAGCTATTCAAGTTAACGAAATCCCAGACAGACTATTTCCTGCAGCTCATAAGGTATGCACATGCGAAATCGTCGCAGGAGAAGCAGTTTCAGTTCGAGCGGCTGATCGCCCTGCGGCGCAAACATGTGAAAAATGTCGAACCGGAGCAGTACCGTTTTTACGAGAAGTGGTTTTACCCCGTTGTGCGGGAAGCGCTTGCAC
The DNA here is from genome assembly GCA_016929415.1 of Chitinispirillaceae bacterium. GTDB lineage: Bacteria > Fibrobacterota > Chitinivibrionia > Chitinivibrionales > Chitinispirillaceae > JAFGNB01. The sequence continues at coordinate 11,258 of JAFGIW010000224.1, forward strand.
TGCTGCGGTTTACCGGTGATTATGCAGGGCTTGCGGCCATGATCACCCCTCCGGTCACCGCGGCTGAGGCTGCGGAGGCGGTTGAGCTGCTAGCCGGACTCGGGATGGTTGACCGCGATGAAAACAAAGTGTATCATAAAAAAGATGCGGTCATCAGCACGGGAGATGTCTGGCAATCGGCCGTCATTCATGCCCATCAGCGGGAATTGCTGGGAAAAGGCAGGGAGGCGCTCGATACGGTCCCGAAATCGGACCGGGACATATCACATCTGACGATCACCGCGTCTAAAGCAACGCTGGAGCTTATAGCGCAACGGATCGCCCACTTACGGTCGGAAATTCTTGAAATCGCCCGGCTCGAAAAGGAACCCGACCGGGTGCTGCAGTGTAATTTCATGGTCTTTCCGGCAGCGATGAAAAAAGAGGGAAGATGATGAAGCGCCTCATTATGACAATTTCTCCCCTTTTAATTGTATTTCAATTGCTGATCGACTGCAGCACACAATCGGCGGCAGGTGATCCGGGCGGCTCCGAGATTACCAATGGGGTGGTGGCGATGGGGGGAATTCCGGCTTCGGGGATCAACATCAATGCCTATCCGACAGAATACCTGCAGGGTAAAAGCAGTGTAGCAGCAATCATCAACGCCGTGACAGGAATTGATGGGTCATTCGAACTCAATATCGACAGCGGGACCTATAACCTTTTTATCATCGATACAACTACTCGGTGCGGTGCCTGTCTTCGTGACATCGGCCCGAAAACGGACCTTGGAACCATCACGCTCGATACGCTCGGATCAATTGCCGGTACGGTGCATCTGGCCGATACAATAATAAATTCGTCTCCCCTGATTATTTACAGCATCGGGACGCCATTTCGGACGGATATTTATGCGAACGACAGCACATTTCGTTTCGATCATGTTCCACAAGGCACATATTCGTTATCGATCGCCAAACAGTCACCGGTTGGCTGCATACCCGGTCAGGACTGCAATCCCGGGGGAGCAAATCCCCGCAGTGACGAGGTGAAGGTGAATGCGGGGACTACGACGGTTGTCGATACCGCGGTTTATATAAAAGATATCGGTGTGTTGCCATGACACAGGAAAGAACGATGCGGGCGATGAAAGTAATCGGACATTTGCGTTTCTCAAACGGGGTCTCCCTGGGAACGCTTGCCGGTATTCACGGGCTCGTCGACGCCGTCTGCGCCGCGATCGTCTTCTCGCTCGTCCATATTTATCCGCTGTCAGGCAGGGAATATCTGAAATTGATCATTATCTATAATGTACTTGCCTTCGCCCTGCAGCCGCTCTGCGGGGTGCTCACCGATCATTTCCAGTCTGCACGATTGAGCGCCCTTGCCGGGATAGTGTTTTCTTTGGCGGCAATCATGTCGGTTATGCATCATCCCTACCTTACAGTGATTCTGGCCGGAGTGGGAAACGCATCGTTCCATATCGGCGGCGGTGTTGCGTCGATGGCGATGAAGCATGACCGCGCGGGGCCCCCGGGAATTTTCGTCGCGCCGGGGGCGATCGGCCTTGCAATCGGTGCGGCAATCGGCGGCAGGGGAATACCGCCGATGCAACCGCTCATGGGTCTTTTAACTGCGGCTATGATCGCGGTTGCGCTGTGTACATTTCCCGGACGGGAGATTGTAGTCGATAAAAAGCGGCAACACCTCTCGAATCGTGAAGTTATTATCATGTTGTTACTGCTCTCCGTTGCCCTTCGTTCCCTCCTTGGTTTTTCCATCGGTAGTTTCTGGCAGGGAAACCGGCCGGTGCTGCTTTCGTTTGCAATTGCCGCCATGTGCGGAAAGGCGGCAGGCGGGCTTATATCCGACCGTTTCGGCTGGACAAGAACGGGAACCGCAGCACTCATGCTTGCCGCGGTACTGTTCGGTTGGGGTGCAACGTATGCCTGGTGCGCCGTCGGCGGCATGCTGCTGCTGCAGATGACCATGCCGGTGACGCTGACCGCACTCTACCGGGTATTTCCGGGCAAGCCCGGTTTGGTCTTCGGGCTCTGCTGCCTGGCACTGGTCATCGGCGCCGCGCCGGCGTTTTCTCCGTGGGCGGCATCGTTGCGAAATGTTTTTTTTGTCATAGTTCCGTGCGCATTTCTGTCTGTTGCAACGTTCTTTAAGGGTCTGAAGATGGTACAGCGGGAAAGAGCGGCGGCGATGGTTTCGGATAGTATGTTAAAACGTATGGAAATGGTTGTATAATTATAACAACAAGGAGGCGTTTATGCATCTCAAGAAGGGTGTCGTTGCAGGATCTATAGTGCTGGCGTTTTTTATGATGGTGGGTGCGGATGTCATTATTCCAAATACTCATGTGGTGGAGCGGTGCGTTACCATCGCCAACGGTGAGGAATTCCCCGATATCGCGCTTGTCGGCGCGTATACCGGCCCCAGCGGGCAGACGATCATGCGCTATCTCGTCAAGACGGATTCATGCCTTACAAAAGGTACCTACAAGCTCAACCGCTTCTATCTTTTCTGGGTCGCGAAGTCGTATCTGGAGTCACAGGGGCTGGAGAACCTTCCCCTTGCGGACTACCTGTCTGCCATACCTGCGAAAAAACGTTCGACAGGCGAGGTGGACGTGCCCATGGGGATCATTCCCGTGCAGATCGAACCGCTCGGCGCCACTGTGCCCGATTCTGATCCTCTCGTCAGTGAACGGCTGCTCTACAAGCTGACCACCAATTCGGGAAGCAGCGGGATCAACGTCTATCTTGCCGAAAAAGTAACCGTAGATAAAGACGGCTCCGAAAAACGCGAGACCTTTGATCCTGTCGGTATTACCTCCAGGCCAGAGTCGGCGCGCGCCGCATCGTTGAATATGAATGCACGGCTCGGTCGCGGCTATTTGACATTTTCTCCCGGTTTCAGCGGAACGGTTTCGGCGGACCTGATCGATTGCCACGGACGCCCGGCAGTGCGTTTTTCCCGGGAATGCCGTTCGGGGTGCACCTATCTGGTGCAAACCACCAACCTTTCGGCAGGCATCTACTGGCTGCGGGTAAAAAGCGGTAATGCCGCGGCCAATAGTCGATTGGACATGTTCGAATAATCGGGAAAGCGGACGATCGCTGACCTATCGTGGAATCAATGGGCACCGTCCTGGTACGGTGCCCATTGTTTTTCAGGCATGACGGGAACTACGTGATGAAGTATGAAACGCTTTTTCTGCAGGCGCTTCTATTGACTATTGCAGTCGAGGGGGCGGTGATCGCCGGGGCGGCCCGTTTTTTTCCGGTTCTGCGCAGATGGAAGATCCCGGCAGCACGCATCATCGGCGCCGGGATCATTCCGTCAATTGCCACATTGCCCTATCTCTGGTTCGTGCTTCCTGCGTTCATTGCCTCGTACTCGATGAAAATAGTGATTGGTGAGGTGGCAATCGCCCTCATCGAAACGGTGATGCTGCGGCTGCTGATTAATCTGCCGCTGCGGCATTGCGCCCTCCTGTCGCTTCTGGCGAACGGCGCCTCGATACTGGCGGGGCTTGCGGTGTTCCGATGAGCCGGTTTCAGACTAAAGACTCTTTGCCTCTTTATGGACAAGCTCTCAATTTATACTTTGTCTATTTTGCGGTAGATACGGTATATTTCAGAGATAGCGGAACGGCAGGATGCCTCCTCTATCTCTCCGCAGGAATTTCATGCGCAGCCTGTGCGGCCGCGGCGGTCATTCCGCTGCTGAGGATATAGGGAGTAACGAAGATGATCAGGTCTTTCTTTTCGCGATTCTTCTCGGATCGCTTGAAGAGATTGCCCAAAAGCGGGATGTCCTTGAGTATGGGGATCCCCTCCTCGTTTGAAGTGACTTCATTGGAGGTAAGACCCGCGATGACGACGGTTTCTCCGTTGTTGACCACCACATTGGTCGTGGCGCTCTGTTCATTGATGATGGGGGTTCCGTCCGCCTGGCGGACATACGATTCCTTTTTCGGGCTGAGCTCCATCATAATGCGTCCTTCTCCGGAGATGTGCGGTTTGACGACCAGTTCGGTGCCTGCGTTGATCATCTGCACGACGGTGTTGCCGGCCTCGTCGAGATACTTGACTGGAATCTGTTGCCCCATGAATATCTTTGCTTCTTTGTTGTCGATGGTCGTTATCTGCGGCTGCGCGACGATTTCTCCTTTGTTGTCACCGTAGAGATACTCGAGAGCCACCGTCAGGTTCTGTTGATTGATAATTCCATAGGTAATACGCTCCAGCGCTCCGGCAACAACTCCTCCGGCAGAGTCGGTAGGCTTGGGGAGGTGCCCGACTTGCACCCCCTCCTGACCGTCGGTATATCCCCAGTGAATTCCCAGCCGCTGGATGATCCCCGAACTTACCTCGATGATTTTACAGGAGATCGAAATCTGGGCTGTCTCGATATCGAGCTGGGAAATCATGCGGCGGATCTGACTGATGTTTTCCTCAGTATCGTAGACGATGAGCGCATTCGTATGCGTTACAACCGTCACTTTTCCCCGTGCTGAAAGGAGCGTCTGGATCGATTTCTCGATTTCAGCGGCAGTGGTGTGATTGATCTTTATGATCTCCCGTTTGAGAAGGCCGAGTTCCTGCGCGGCCTGCATCGAGCTGGCATTTTCCACCAAGCGTTTGCTCTGTTCCTCGGTGGAAAGTACGTAAAGGTAGGAGCCTTCGTTTGAAACGGCCAGATTTTTGATTCTGCAGACGATCTCGAGTATATCTTTCCATGTTTTATTCGACACGGCAAGCGAGACCGAACCGGTTACTTTGTCACTGACGATAATGTCGACGCCGCTATAAATGCTGAGCTGTTTGCAGACCGAAGGGATTTTAGCGTTGTGCACCTCGTAATGGTCAATGACGCCGCCCCTGCCTTGCAGATCAGCGCCGTCGGTAATGGGGGCGATCCCGCTGCAAAGGACAACAAACAGCATGAAGGAGAAAGAACGTTTCATTTTACACCTGCTTCCTGCCCTGGTGAAGCTTGAGAGAGCTCCAGAGTAAATGATCGTGAGACACCGTATTCGGTAATCAGAAACACCACCTTATCCTTGTAGATTTTCAGCACTTTACCTTTTTCGACCGGGTCGTGTTCCCGGAAAGAGAACGGACGGTTTCCGTTCTGCTTGTCTTCACATAAAACGATATGATCTTCATCGTCAAAAAGAACGCCCACGAGGGTCAGGTTTTCGACGAAAGGAAGACCTCTCAACGAAACCGAACTGGAAACAATCGGTTTGAATGGGTCACGTCCGCCAGCCTGATAGCGAATCATCCGTTTCTGGGCACCGGGGGGATCGATGTTTTGATTGTCGTTACGTGCAGGGATTTCCCCGGTCATCACCGCCGGTACGGCGGGTGAAACGGACGGCGATACGGCAACACGCGAGACCATGGTTATTGACGAAGGTGGCTCAATGGCCTGAGTGACCTGTGTATCCTTTGGCCGGTCAAGGGCGCTGTCCCGGCTGATTGAATCGTCACCGGCGTTTCTGTCGCGTAGAAATGCTGCGGCAACGTAGCCGGTGAGGCCCCGAACCTCCACCTTGTACCAGTCGCCACTTTTTTCCACTGCGGTTACGGCATTTCCCCGTGAAAGTTTTCCCGCCACCGCTGCGGTACGTGAAGGTGAGGAACGAAGGTTGAGCCTATTAGCTGTTACGATCATCGGAGCCCTGACCGCCGCCGCATCGGTTGCCGGTTCCGGCGGCGTTTGAGCCGCAGGGGACGGAACTTCGACCTCTGCCGTCGGTACTGCGTCGGCCGGTGGTTCTACAGGCGGTTCTTTTATTGCAAACGTTTTTTCCCTGGCGAGTTTCACGCCTGCATCATGACGGGCCCTTTTTCCCAATGATTGCATATCCATGTTGTACGAAGGAACATCGTAAAATTGATAATTCCATGACAAGCCGTGTCCCGATGTCCAGAGCGTCGCCTTCCGGTTGTCACGATGCATGACAAATAACGATACAATAGCGCCATGGGTAAAGGCGACGCTGAAATTCGATTCGATATGAGCGGTGTCGATGAGCACCGACACGTCGAGCACTGTACCTGTACCACCTTCCCGGCCGTATTCCCGCAGTGAGACCCGTTTAAATGCTCCATTTTCAGGGAGCGAGAGCCGTTTGCTCCCGACCCCGTTACGGACGTTTTCCACGGTTACCGTAACGGTAGTGCCGCTTCGGTGCAGGCTGCAGGAAACCTCGGTATCGAACTCAAGAGCAAGTTCACCAATCTGGCCCCGCTGGAGAAAACGAATGTTTTCAAGGCGGCCCTGCCGCTCCGGTCCTTTTTCAGGTTGAGCGACCGCCGGCGTGACGGGGGAGCTGCGGGGAGCATTCTGTGCGGTGTTCCATGTAAAGGGCTGCACCGGCTCGTCGGAAAGAAGTGCGATCCATTGCGTGTTTTTCTGCAGTGCCTTTACCGGCAGTTTGACATTCCGTTTCAAAACGATGGTCACCTCAACCGTCGAATTTTTCTTTTCAGCGGCAGAGATACTTCGCAGCGGTGAAGCTGCGGAAAAATTGCCGTAGGAGAACTCCGGCAATCCGTAAACGCACCCTTTCAGACGGGCGACCACCGATTTTTCAATTCCGGAAAATTCAGCGGCAAAAGGCGCATCGGCGGAAAACGAAATGGCGACGCCGCGTTCGCCGCCGATGATGCGGATTTCCGAAACGACGGGAAGCGACAGTGAGAACCGAGCTGTGATCAAAAGCACCATGACCGTTCCATACAGAAGCCGGGTGCACGCTACAAAGAAGTGACGAAGAGCTGATCGGTGTTCCATAGGGTTATCTTTTTGATGAAAATGTCGTCATTTCAAAATTTGCCACAACCGTTGCCATCTCGAAGCCGCCATGATCGCCCGTTGTCGTTTCGTTATAACCGGGATTGGCGGCGACATTCATTGCCGACAGGTTGATTATCAGGGTAAAATTGGCGAGAAAGGCAAAGAAATCAGCCAGTTCATGATACCCTCCTTCGACCATGATGGAATAGTGGTTTTCAACGAAATATTCCCGTTCGACATCGGGCATCGGGTTGAACTTCGTCGTCATAATCCCCGAGGCACGCCCCACCGAGGTCAGTTCTCTGATGAGCTTCGGAATCTCTTTCGAATCGGGGAATATTGATTTAAGGGAATCAAGCCGGTGCTGCGCGGCAAGAAGCTCTTCACGAAGCTGCGCCAACTGCGGTTTGAGCGCCTGAATGATCCGGAGCGTGTCCTGTTTGGCAACAAGTTGCTTCCTAAGCTCCGTACGTTCCTTCAGCACAGGCGTAAGCATCTGGGTGTACCAGTAATACACACCGCCGCCCGTAAGCAGGATCACCAGCAGCGGAACGCGCAGCCGCGGGTCTTTTATATCGAATTTTATTTTTTTCATTGCGCCCCCACCCCGTTCCCCGCCGCCTGAGCAGAAGCGGTAAGATAGGCATTATCGTTGACGGCACATGAAACAAGAAAGCGGAATATCCGCTCGTGACGGCTGAGTTGTTCGATTTGCGAAAGATCAATCGAAGAAATATAGGGACAATCCTTGAGGTTCGACATGAAATTCGCGACCTCGGGAAATGAGAAGCTGCGCCCCTCGATATGAATGACCGGCGGCGTGCTCATCTCTTCCTTGATGGAAATCAGCCAGGTGTATTCAGGAAGACGGTTTGACAGCTCTTCCATCAAACGTACCCATCGCTCACGGTTGACATCGATCAGTTCCAGCCCGCGGATTTTTCCCTGAATCACCCGTTTGTCTTCCTGCAGGCGGTTTATTTCGTTTTGTATAGGCCGATTCTGTTCGATGCTTGCCTGGACGGTCTTTATTTCATTACGATGCATCCATACCGAGTTTTGCAGGCCGATGAATACCAACGCAAGTGATATCGCGATGACTCCGGCGATGATGAGCGGATAGGCAACTTCTCTTTTTATCTGGAATTTTTTGTGATGTACCCGGTATTCCGCAGGGAGCAGATTTATTTCGATGCGTTCGATCATTCGACTTCCACCTTCCGCAGCGCGAGCCCGATAGCCACCGTCAATAATGCCGAAATGCTTTGCGGATCAATAGATCCGAAAAGGCCGGGGTCGTACTGAATGAACGCAAGCGGATTGGCGAGTTGAACGGATGCCTGATGGCGCTTTTCCATAAAATCAACAATGTGAGGAATATAGGCGCCCCCGCCCGAAAGGACGATTCTGTCGATGGAATCGCTTTTTTCGGAGCTCTTGAAATAGGAAAACGCCAGATCGATTCCGGAAGAAAGTTCTTCAGCTGCATATTCTATGCTTTGTTGCAGCTTGGTCTGGTCGATCGATGTGGTACTGCGCCCTTTCAAAACAAGGGCAGCATCATCGCCGGAAAGCCCGAGGGTGCGCTGAAGGGTCTTATTGAAAAAATCACCTGCCGTGGAAATGTCCCGAGCCGAATGATAAATTCCGTCTTTGATGAAGGTGACATTGGTGAGATCGTGTCCGATATTGATGAGTGCGGTTACCCCTGCGGGCGGAAGCCCGGCCGATTCCAATGCGTAACAATTGTTGATGGCGAATGCATCGACATCCACGATGACCGGTTTCAGACCGGCCTCATAAAGCATGTCGAGGTACGTTTGCATTACCTGGTTCTTTGCCGCTACGAGAAGTACTTCGATCTCGTTGGTTTCGGAATTGCGGTGCAGGATTTTATAATCGAGCGTGATGTCGTCGACATCAAAGGGGCTGCGCTGGCCGGCCTCCCATAAAATGAGCTCCTCCGCATTTTCACCCGGGTCAATTTTAAAGGTGAATTTGTCCGATATGATGCCATGTCCCGACATCGAAAACACAATCTCGACGATGGAGGGATCACACTCATTGACAAGCTTTGTGAGGACTTCAATGAGAACGTCCCTTTTTTTGATTTCGCTTCCCTCGATGGTTCCCGGCGGGAGTTCCTTGATGCCGGTTGCTTCGAGAAAATATCCGTCTTTCAAATGGCGCAGCTTGACTAGTTTAATCGAGTTGTTTCCGATGTCCAGGGCGGTCGTCGACGACTGCCCCCGTAGTTTTCCTAGTATATTCATCCGCATGGTCCTGCCAAAAGATACGCCGAAAAAAAGCTACGTAAAAACAATCTCTCTCGCCATTTTGCGACGGTGAAAAAACATGCCATTATATATATGTATCAATAAGGCAAAAATTTGTCAACAGAAAAATCACCTTCTTTTACACACATAAGATAAAATACGGCGGATCACCGGCAGCAGGGAACGGTAACCGCCTCAGGTGTACACATATTATTAGTGCAAGCTTACACGCACCCACGACGTGTCGGGCCCGATAGTATTCAACCGTAAAACACACTCCCGCTGTTCGGTGACTGAACCGGCGTGACCCTCGGAGCGAAGAGCAAGAAAAACCGTGTCGTTCCGCACGTACCGGTTTAAGGAAACCCTGTACCACCCTTCCTCATACTCCTTTCTCGGGATGCCGTCGATTGCAGACGGACCGGCCTGTACCTTCTGTAAGGCAACCATAAGTCCGTATTCACTTATCTCCAAAGCTTTACGATGGTTTATCTGCTGGTTCCGCCCGAATTGGTGAAGCAGGCTGTAAATTGCACCGCCGACAATACATAAGGTAATCAAAACGATAACGGCCCGTAAACGTACGCCGCCCTGTTCGGGTGATGGTTGTTCCTGACGTGGCATATCTTTCTTCATAGCGAACCGCTCCGCAGTATAGCTGTTGTAAATAATGACGCCTAGCGTATCTGGCTTTGCTGGCGCTGTTTTTCAAAGATAAATTTCACGATCCGATCGCGGTTATGCTGTTCGATCGACAGGAATTGAATGTGATGACGATACCATGTCGCCGATTTACCTTCCTGAAGGCTTACCCGCAACACCTTCCCGGTAATGCCCGAAAACACCCCTGTAGTAAGCGAAAACTGCATCGAAACAATATCACCAGGCACAAAAGGCTTCTCATAAAGAAAGCTTAGGCCGCCTCCACTGATGTCGGAAAGTTTTGCATCAACATGGAGGGCGAACGGTTCGGGTGCCGCCGCTTCCTGCGGTGGAACGACCCGGACCCTGATCGATAAATTGACTTCAATACGGACATACTGCCGCATCTGGTTCCGTCTGAGATGAAGCGTATGCAGGCAGTCGATGGCCGACGGTGAGTCAATGCGGCGGATTCCAACCTGCACGCCGTAGACGCCGTCACCTTGCCGGGCGAAAGCAAGCTTCACCTCCTGTCCACTTGAGAAATTGACTGTATCTTCATTGTCAATGTTATACTGCAACCTGAAAAAAGTCTCTCTATTCATCACAACAACCGCATGTTGAACGAGGGGGGCGGACCCCGTTGTTTTAAACACCGTCATCACCTGGCCGACTTCGACATTGCGCGTTGAAAGGAGCGGATGTTCCAAGGGGAGATAGCCATAACCAAGCTTTTTTCGGATTCCGGAAAGTGTTTTCTCATCATCTTCAAGAAGATCGGAATCATTTTTCATTAACAGTAACAAACGTACCTCGGCGTCGATACAGCGTTCGAAAAGAGACGCTGACTGAAAAATGGTGTGCGGGTGCGGTATCACCTCATGCGTGAGGAGCTGCTGGAGCCGTTTTGTTTCGGATGGATAGAGATCGGATTTCAGGGCATGGTTATAAAAGAGGTTATTCGACATCTCCTCCCGGTCATGCTTGATCTTCAGCTGCATGCGTACATACAAAATTATCATGACAAGCAGCAATGAAGCCAGTATAAGAGCGACACTCGCGATAATAGAGGTGGTTGCTCCCTCCCAGCCGATCTGTTCGATCAGGCTCTCCCCGAAGACCGCAGAGGAACTACCGGCAAGCACTGCCGAAAACAAGGCTTTTTGTAAATTCTTTATACCCGCGGCTACCGTTTCCATCACTTCAAATGTATAATCGAAACCGGATTTTGTCGATGATTTTCTGGAAGGATAAAAGAATATAAGAATTGTATTGCCGAGATGAAAGTTGTGCAGTATCATATGGTTGCAGAACCGTTTAACTGCAGAATCGTTTTATACGGTATGAAAGGATACCCCCCTTTTAGAATCGGTACGGTAATGAAAAAAATTCCGGTGGACAAAATTGAAGACGAGATGGTGCTTGGCCGCGAAGTCTGCGGTACCGGTGGAAATACACTGCTGACAAAAGGCACCATTCTTTCCCGGGCTCTTGGCCGGCGGCTGCAGAATTGGGGGATCGCGTCCGTCTATGTTGAGGGTGAGGAGGAACTCCCGCAAGAGGAGAGCGTTGTTACCGTTTCGCCGGAAGAACTTATGCGGCATCTTTCTGAAAAATTCGCCAAAACCATGAATAATCCGTATATGGAAAAAATATTGAATGCGGTGTACCGTTATCGACTGAAGAAAAGCGGCAAATAGGACGGAAGCACTCATGGCCCTGCAGATTTTACAAACGATTGAGAACATCTCTTCGATTCCGACGCTCCCGACGGTGATCGAACGGTTGACCCGTCTTCTGCAGAACCCGAAAACCTCGGCGGAAGAGGTCGGTAAAGCGATAACAACCGATCAGGCGCTTGCCTCCAAGGTGCTCAAACTGGTGAATTCAGCCTTCTACGGCTTTCCCGGCCGTATAAGCACCATCACCCATGCCATTGTCATTCTCGGATTCTCGACGGTGAAGAATGTCGTACTGACCGCTTCGATATTCGACATTTTCCGCAACAAGGGCGAGGGTATGGCGGGGTTCGACCTTGAGGATTTCTGGCTCCACTCGATTGCCTGCGGGGCCGCCTCGGCGGCTATTGCGAAACAGATCGGCGGCCTTGAGAAGGAAGAGTGTTTTATCGCCGGACTCATTCACGACCTTGGAAAACTCATTTTATGCCAATATCTCCCGGATGAATTCCGCAGTGCATTGCAGCACAGCGCCGAAAACCGCCAACTGCTCTATGAAAGCGAAAAAAAACTGTTCGGCAGTACGCATGCCGAGATCGGAGGGTATCTTACCGAACGGTGGAACCTGCCGACAAACCTCCAGAATCCCGTCAAGTATCACCACCAACCCTCACCGGCGCACGACAATCATCCCATGACCGCCATCGTTCATTGCGCCGATATTCTCGTGCGGGCCCTCGATTACGGGAATGGTGGAGACGCTCATATTCCTTCACTGTCCGAACAGGTAGGGAAGAGCCTTGATCTGGACAGCATCGACCTCGACGCCCTGCTCGACAGTATTCATGCCGAGGTTGAAAAAGCGTCGGTGTTCATTCAATGGACCTGATCGGGCGGCCCTTCCGCAGGACTCCCGCGGTCCGTTTCGTTGTGATCGTCAAGAGATGGCTGGAGTTTACTTTTCAATAACATTCGCCGCAATTCGTCCCGCCGTTTCTGCTCTTTAACGTGTTCATCGGGCATACGCAGGCTTCGCAGCAGTACTACCAGCAGGGCCAATGCAAAAAAGGCGGCGGCAAGCATGATGATTGAAATATCAGGTTCCATGTGACGTTGTACTCGCTGTCAAGTTTTTCGGCGGCAATCGCATCTCCTCGCACTCGCACGCTTTCCAGATGCCCGCTTTGCACGACTTTATAATTGTATTTCGCGGGTACTTGAGTGTGCAATATCCCTGTTGTTCGATATAGTTGAAGAAAACCTGCCCGATTTCAAAGGCCATATTCGAGAGTTCCGAAAGGCTGCGATTGCGGTGTGTCCGCATTCCCGTATCGACCTGGCCGATGGAATTGATCCCGAGCGTGAAATAGTACTCGAGCAGCAGTCCGATCTCCACGCCGTATCCCGAATAAAAATGCATCTTCTCAAGGGTAGAGCGTCGAACCGCATACTCCCCCGCCAGTGGCTGGCGCAGTTCGGCGAGCTCCGCAAGGAACAGGTTGAGCAGCGGCCTGACAAGGATTTCCGTAACCCGTCCCCCGGATTCATCGCTCGTTCCTGTGGTGCTTTTAAACGGGCGGTGGTACGCAGCCTTTACCAGCTCGAGCCCCTTGTCGTGAAGCAACGCTCCCGCCAGACCGACAATAAACCGGTCGTTGAAATCGAGCAGATCGGCATCAATAAAGACGATGATGGAACCGCCGGCGACAAACTGTGACTTCCAAAGCGCAAGGCCTTTGCCGCGAACCTGCATAAAAGGCCCGATGCCGCCGACGTGTACGACCTTTGCGCCGGCCTCTCGTGCGACCGATGCGGTTGCATCATCAGATGAATCATCCATAACGATAACTTCATCGACAAGTCCGGTGGTATCCTTCAGCGTGCGGGTCGCTGCAACGATGGGGCCGATGGTCGATTCCTCATTGAGTGCGGGGATAACGACGCTGATTGTTTCATGCAATTGTCGTTTGAGCGCAGTAAGCTCGGAGAGCGGCGGGAAATCTTCATACTTGAAGGTTTGAATCATCAGGCTTTTTCTCAGGTGCGAGGTGATCTGCGTGCCGGCGCATCGGTTCCTTAATTGTACGCGAAAACGACTGATCTTTCCAGGTGAATCTGCCGAAAATGCCGGTCAACACCGCACCAAGGACAAGCGGAAGGTGTAAAAGGGATGCAAGCGGCAGGACGGCAAGCAGCTCCCGACGGCCAAAAAGGCGCAGTCCGGGAACGAGAAGCAGGCTTTCCCCGGCATATTTGACAAACAGCAAAGCAATGGCTGCAGGCAGCAGCCGGCTGTCGGTGATGCAAAGAAGCAACGCGGCCGCGAGCAGAACATAGAACAGAAAAACTCCCGAGAGCAGCAGCGTCTGTTTCGGATGATAGTTGACTGTTTTCGATCCCCACCGCGCCCGCTGATGGAACACCGCGCCGATTGTCTTCGTCGGCATGGTTTCCACAGAACCGCATTCCTCGGCCATATAGACGATCTCCCCTCGGCCCTGCTTCCATATTTCCTGCAGTAAAAGGTCGTCATCCCCTGAGACGACATGGCCGATCCGTCCGGTCAGGCCTCCGGCCTGCGCAAACGCATCACGTCTGAAGGCAAAATTGTTGGCATTCGAATTAATCGGCAACCGCGCCCCGATTGCCGCCGCGGCAACGATGCCGTGCGAGAGAAAATCGAGTGACTGCAGTTGAAAAAATAAACGGTTCATGCCGGGGATATACCGGTAGGTGGTGATTCCTTGAACCAGCCCAACCGAAGGGGTAAAGTATCGGTCGATGGTTTCTAACCAGGCGGCGCCGACACGGCAATCGGCATCGGTAAAGACGATAATTTCATGCCGCGCTCGTGCAACCCCCTGCGCCACCGCCCACTTCTTCGGCGACATGCCCGAGGGCGTTGCTTCAATTTTCAACAGCGACACCTGCGGATGACGGCTCTGGAAATCAGCCACGATCTCCCCGGTCCCGTCGGTTGACCGGTCGTCCACCACGATTACCTCGTAACGGTCGGAGGCAATCGACTGCCGCAAAACCGACTCAAGACACGCTCCGATATTGCCCGACTCGTTGCGTGCTGCAATGACAACGGAAAACCGGTGGTCGCGGGGTTCGCCCGCGGGAGATAATGCAAGGAGTCCCCGGTAGAGAAACAGTACGACGGCGCAGTACCAGCAGGAGGCAACAGTCCCGAGAATAATGACGGCAGAGAGCATTATAACCAGTCGTAGCGGGCTGCAATGGGAAAACGCCGGCCCGGACCGAATGCTTTCGGCGTCACTTTCAGGCCAATCGGCGCCTGCCGTCGTTTATACTCGCTCCGTGATATCGCCTTCGTGACCCAGGCAACAGTCTCCCGGTTTAATCCTTGGGCAACAATCTCTTCCAGTGAATCTCCCCGTTCAACCAGCCGTTCCAGAATGGCATCGAGCACAGGGTAGGGCGGGAGCGAATCCTCGTCCTTCTGGTTCGGACGGAGTTCCGCCGATGGGGCTTTGGTGATGATCTGCCGGGGGATGACCTCCCCGTCACGATTAATATACGCGGCAAGTTGGTATACCATCTCTTTCGGGAGGTCGGAAATGACGCTCATACCGCCATTCATGTCCCCGTAAAGCGTACTGTACCCCACGGCGAGCTCGCTTTTATTGCCGGTAGCGAGCAACAGTAAATTGAATTTATTCGAAAGCGCCATGAGAATCGTGCCGCGGATGCGCGCCTGAAGGTTCTCTTCGGCAATACCGGGCGGCATGCCGGCGAAAAACGGTTCGAGCGCGGCGCAGAGTGACGCAAAGGTGTTTTCCATGGGGATACGGGAGAACCTGATGCCGAGCCGCCGCGCAAGTTCCTCCGAATCATTGACGCTCCCCGGTGACGAAAACCGTGACGGCAAGGTCACCCCCCAGACGTTGCCCGGTCCCACCGCACGGCTCGCGATCACCGCGGTCAGCGCGGAGTCGATACCGCCGGAGAGGCCGAGCAGCACTTTCGAAAAACCGCACTTCCTGACGTAATCGACCACCCCCAGAACCAGTGCATCGTGAACCGAACCGATCCGGTCATGGCCGGGGACTGCGCACGGTGCGTCGGGGCGTTGCGTGTCAATAACGGTTATTGCCTCCCTGAATGCCGGTAATTGATTGCGCAGCGTCCCTTCAGGGTCGAAGAACATGCTGTTGCCGTCGAAAATCAGGTCGTCATTGCCGCCGATCTGGTTGACAAATATCAATGGAAGCCGGTGCCTGCGGGCGTGACGCTGCATGATGGAATACCGCACGTGCTCCTTGCCGCTGTGGAACGGCGAGGCGCTGATGTTGACAAGAAGCGTCGCCCCCGCCGCGGCGAGTTCCGCCACCGGTTCCCTTTCGTAGAGACGCGCGGGCCCGATTTCGGGATCGTTCCAGGCATCTTCACAGATGGTGACCCCGAGCGTCTCGCCTTTAAACGCGACGACCGATAGCGGCCCGGAGGGTTCGAAATATCGTGCTTCATCAAAAATATCGTAGGCGGGGAGAAGCGTCTTGTGCTGTTTGAGAAGGATTTCACCGTTGAGCAGAAGCACCGCGGCATTCGCCAGCCGCTTGCCGTACTGTTTCCCGGAGGGCAGTATGGTGCCGAAAAGAACGGCGCTGCGGGGATACGAACGCGAAACAGTCGTCAACCGTTCGAGCGCCGCCATGCTCTGCCGCACGAACCACTCTTTTTCGATCAGGTCGCGCGGCGGGTACCCCTGCAGGAAAAGCTCCGGGAAGATGAAAAGGTCGCAACCGGATGACCTGTTCGCTTCGAGCGCCTCACAAAGACGGTCGGCGTTCCCCTTCACGTCGCCGACGAGCGGATTTAGCTGGCAAATTGCAATTTTCATTTCAGAGCATCGCTCCCATACCTGTTGACAATTCAGGGACAGACCGCATCATTGAGGCCCGAAACCCGCGCTAAAAATACCCCACCCGCCCCTTCGCGGGCAAGAAACCATTTCCGCGCCCCCTCCGGTACGTTGTTTCCCCCTTCGAGGCGGCGGATCAATACCGCGGGCAACTCCTGCAGCGTTCATTCCTGTTGTCGCACATGGCCGTGCGCCACTCCCGCATGATCTCGCCGTTCCATATCGTGTCGAAGGACTGTTGCATGATGTTTCCGGCGACAGTATCCGGCGCGCAGTTGCATGGGGTGACGTTCCCCTGCGCATCGACCACCGCAATGCGCCACGGCGCAAGGCAATGCGTATGGCGGGTCGATCGGCGGATGATGTCGTCGTGCGAATTGACAAGACAATAACGAAGCCCGGCTTTCACGCTGGAGAAATCATGGATGTGCGGACCGAGCAGGAGGATGCCACTCTCCCGTGCACGGCGGACGGCGCTGTCGATGGAAAGTGCCTCGGGAGCGGCGGCGCAGGCATTATGACGGTTTTCCGGGAAATTCAGGTCGGTCACCGTCAGGGCGGGCAGGCCGAACGAACCGGCGAGATCGATCAACGCGGAAAGCCCTTCGACATTTTCTCTCGAAAGCGTCGTAAAAAGGGATGTCGAAACGAGATGGCAAGCCGCGGCGATATGCTCCTTGACCTTTTCAAGTGATGCCCCGTCGCGAAGCCGGGCGAACAGCTCCTCCTTCGCAGCATCGACGCTGAAAGTCAGTTCGTCAAGCCCCGCGTCGCGAAGCCGCAGGAGCATTTCCGCATCAGCGGCCAGTCCGTTGGTCACCATCCATGTCCGCGCGCCTCGTGCGTGCGCCCGTGCGACAAATCCGGCGCACCCGGGGTGCAGGAGCGGCTCCCCGAGACCGACGAAAACCACCTCGCCCCGGATGGCGCATGAGTCAAGTGCTTTTATGAAAAGTGCCGGGGTCATGTCGCCCCCCCCCCTATCGCGGCCGTACAGGGTGCGGGCGCAGTATTTACAGCGGAGCTGACAACGGGAGGTTATTTCCAGATCGAGCCGCGCAGGCGGCGGAGCGGCCGGGCCGAGGCCGAGTTCATCAAGAGCAACGCCCGCCGCTGTTGTAAGCAGGCGAACCGCCGGATCGAGCGCAGCGGCGGCAACCGATAAACCGGCAATGCATTTCGCCAGTGCCTCCCGGCCTTCAAACGACTCATTCACCTCATGACCGGTATTTTTCGCCACGACCCGGCGAAAACCCCGCCCTTCCAACGCCGCCTCATCGACCCATGAATCGTGCTCACCAATCAGGCAAACCCGGTCAATGACATACTCCGGCAGCGACAGTTCCGACACCTCCCTGATAAAAAGGGCGATCCGTGCCAGCGCGGTTGCCGAAAATGCAACAGACGGCGGAATTGCCGGAACGGACGTTTGCGCTGAGGCGGGCATGGCAATGGCGATGACGCTGCAGACGCGGTACGTGACGGCGGCCCTGAGCGCTGCCGCCGCACCAAGCGAATGGCCGATAAGCACCGTCGGTGACGAACCGTGATGTTGTCCGACAGTATCAACCCATGCCTGCGGTCCATGCGTTTCGAGGTCCGGAAGCGTGAGCGCGCAGGCGGTGACACCCAGTTCGCGCAGAAGCGGCATGAAAGGATCCCACCACGAGGGACCATTTCCCATACCGTGCAGCAGAAGCGCCCGCAGCCGCGGTTTCACGCCATACCTTTAACTATCGCGAGTACTTTCTCCCGGGTGGTGATGTCCGCCAGCAGTTTACTTATCCGGCGGCGTTCGCCGTAACCGTCCGGATTTCCGGTCATCACATCCAGCAGTTGGCCGAAGCGTTTCTGATCAAAGGGGTGACGATACCGGTCGGCGTCCCCGAGAAAGACGACATTGTGACGGTAGACCTCTCCGCATCCGCTTCGTGCAAGATTGATCCCGTTGGTTGCCTGTTCCGGCTGCATGGGGATCACGAGCGACGGCACGGCAAATTTCAAATTCATGTAGCAGGCACCCACCCCGCCGGTACAAACGACAAGGTCCGCGCGGCGAAGCACATCGGAAGGCGCAAGAAAGGGTCGGCAGAACAGGCGTTCGGTGCTCCACGACGGGCCTTTGTCACCCGAACTCATGAGGAGGCGGAAGCCGCGCGCAAGACACTCGTTGATGATCGTGGCCATGGTCTGTTCGCTCTTCATGAGCGTCCCCGAATTTAAATAGACGGTAAACTGATTGCCGTTGCGTCGCCAGGGAACCTTTTCGCCGATGTCGTCCCATCCCTCCCACACCACCGGCCCGATATAGTTATGCGAAGGCGGCAGCGAGGTGATGCCGGCGATCTCCGGAATTTCATAAATGCAGTTGACGTTACCCAGCAGGAATTCGAGCGCCGACGACGGGACGTCCCTATGCCGTTTTTCAAGCGACTGCCTGAACGATTTCGCGGCAAATGCCCAGAAGATCCGGAATATTTTCTTCTGGTCTCTGCGTTCCGGCGTCTCCTTTTCGTCAAAGCCGAGCACCGAATCGTTCCACGGCAGCATGCATGCGCCGTTGATGCTCAGATGCGGCGTGCTTTTACGGCTTATTCCCGAAACAAAATCGAATATGCCGATGATCAGGTCGGGACGCACCGTATCGATGACCGCCTCCTGCGAGGTAACGCACGCCTCGCAGTAGACGCCGTCGGAGAACCACCCCGGACTCGGAAACGGCTTTCCCGACGGTTCCCACAGTTCAAGAATGCCGTGGCAACGGGGCCAGAATCCCTGCACCCAGTTTTTACGGCTGTTCGACACGCCGATATGGGTTTCATAACCCTCTTCGGCCAGCCATTTACAGAGGGACAACGCCCGCGACACATGCGAGAGTGTGTTTGAATTCGGGAAAATGAGGATTCGCTTGCCTGCCGTCATGACCATTATTCCCCGTGTGCAGGGTAGTGTTATATATAGTCAATCACTGCAACCGTTCCAGAAATCGTAGAAATTATACCATTGATACGGATACGACCGCACGACATCCTCCAGTGCAGCCACATACCTCATGCATGCCGTCTCGATCCCCGTTTTCGTGTTTTCAACCGCAAAATGGGGCAACGCTCTGACCAGATACCGGCTTATGCCCCGTTGAATGCAGAACGCCGGCACAACGGGGGCACCGGTTGCGGCCGCGATGCGGTAGGGAGCATCGGGAAACAGCGCGGCCCCCCCGAAAAACGGAACACGGATCCCGCCGGAGACCGTACGATCGCCGTGCATGACAATTATATGGTTTTTCGCAAGACCGGCACGGACCCGCAGGATGGTGTCGAGGGGATCGTTGGAAAATATCGGTTGAAAAGGAAGCTCCCGTTCGCGGGAGAACCGTTCGTACAACTCCCTGATTTCAGGACGCTCATTTTCGAACATGACGACCGACACCGGTGCGCCGAGACGGTTAAAAAAACGGCCCGCCACCTCCCAGTTCCCCACATGCGCGCTCAACAGGATAACTCCTTTTTTAAGCTGCAGCGCATCACTGATTCTCTGCGTATCGGGAAACTCGACCTTGAAACCTCTCCCACCGCGAAGCCGCAGATAAAGCCGGTCTAGAATCACCTCGGAGAAGGAAAATACCAGCCTCCATCCGTGCCACAGCAGGCCCACCCGCCCGCTTCCCGGAAATCTGCGGCGCAGATACGGCAGGCTGTCGAAACGGATCTTCGGTTTGAAGAGGAAATAGAAAAGCGATACACCGATCAGAATAATACCGGCGAACCGCCGGCCGAAAATGCGCAGAACGATGAAAAAACCCCGATGCCCCAGCCGCGTACCCATGGTCTGTCCGGACCATGAACGGGCGGATTGATTAACCGTTGCTGCGCCGCTTGAGGGTGTGTTCATAAAACGGACATAGGGGGTAATGGATTGATCGAAAAAGTTGACCGTCCAAGAAACAGATCGGGGCAGGAAGAAACGGTCGGAGGTCTGATTTCCCGCAACCGGGCCGAAATTTTAAAAGCCCTTGTGCTGTCCACGCTGCTTTTCCGGTCCCGCCGCCGTGAAAAACAGGTCCCGTCCATCGAGCAAAATAGCTGTTGATGAGGCGGAAATCAAGAAAAGCCGGTTGTGCCATACCGTGGTGGCAATAATTAATTTTATATAGAATTTTGATTCCCGTTGAAGGCCATTACAATCATTGGGGAAACTGCAAATGACTGCATCCGCACCTTCGCCATCACGTAGCACCGGCTCCCCATCGTTTGAGTCGATCCCGTACGAAGAATACCGTAAAACCGGCGGCAACAGTTTCGTCGAAGTGCAGGACGGCCTGACCAACTATGAACTTTCCGGCGATGCTTCACGTGCTCATACGGCAATTATGATCCACGGCGGAACGATTCCGCTCTGCATCTGGGAGCCGCAGATGGCTGCGCTCCTCGGCGCCGGTTTCAGGGTACTCCGTTACGACCAGTACGGCCGCGGCTTTTCCGACCGCCCGAAAACCGTCTATTCACAAGACCTTTTCCTGCGGCAACTCAAAGGGCTTCTTGACGCGCTGCAGATCTTCACGCCGGTCACCCTGGTCGGCCCGAGCTTCGGCGGGGCCATTGCCGTCAATTTCGCGGCGCATCACCCGGAAAGAGTCCGGTCGATCATCCTTGTTTCCCCGGCGCTCAATCTCATCAATTCCGAGTCCCCGCTTTCAGGCACGATTAAATTGCTGCGCACGCCCGTTATCGGCGAGCTGCTTTACAGATTGTTCATCCGCTCGAAAATCATCGCCCGCGGAAGGGCCCTGGTTCCAGGCGGAAAGGGCTCGCCGTGCGACACCACCTTCCTCAATCAATTCACCTGCAGGGGAACGCAGCACGGGCTCTTCTCCATGTTCAGAAGCGACGCCTACGGCGATTACCGGGAACTCACGCGGAAAACAGGGAAACTCATTCCGCACATCCTGCTGATCAGGGGGAAGCAGGATACCGAAATCACCCGAAAAATGATCGACGAGATCAGGGACGACCTGCCGACAGCCGAGTTCGTCGAAATTGAAAACAGCGGCCATGGCGCCTGTTCCGATGCTGCGGAGGAGTTCAACAGGATGGCGATTGAGTTTATCGGGAAACATTGAGCACCCCCTTCCCCGCCGTACTGCTCCATCGTTTTTTATTCAACCGGCCCGGCGACCGTTTCATGATGAAAATCAGCAGCAGAGAAAGGCGCAGCACATATAGGAAGGGCGTCCGTGAGATCGCTCACGGACGCCCTTTGCATGTACCCGCAGGGGCAAAAAACCCCGCAGCCCTCTAATGAAATCTCACCTTCCGGCGCGCAGTGCACTGAACCGTTTTTCAAAGTCGGCACCCCTCACGCCGACAATGTAAAGGCCCTTGCTCGTCGGAATGTTCTGCAGCGAGAGCGTGTGCATGCCCGCGGTCAGCCGCTTCGCCGTCGTTGATGCGGGAACAACCGATCCCTCAAGGGTATAAACCGCCACGGTCACCGTCTGCGCCTTGTCAAGATTGAGCGTCAGCCGTTCCCGGCGCGCATTGTACGAAACTGCCGCACGGCCGGCGACGCGCGCGGCCTTGACTGCGCCCACCGGCGGCTCCAGCTCGATCGTCACCGGTACGCCGACGGGGGTGTTGTCGTAGTTGGCGCCCTGCAGGCGAGCCGAGAACTTCAAGGTCACCGATCGGGGCGCGACAATCGCCTCGGCGGCGGCGATCTGCTTTACATTGGATATATACCAGGCGGGGAAATCATGAGCGACCGTTTCACCCGGCTTCACG
Organism: Chitinispirillaceae bacterium; assembly: GCA_016929415.1. Lineage (GTDB taxonomy): Bacteria > Fibrobacterota > Chitinivibrionia > Chitinivibrionales > Chitinispirillaceae > JAFGNB01. The sequence goes on from JAFGIW010000224.1 coordinate 33,327, forward strand.
ACAATCTCGCTGAGCAGATCGACGCAGATCGGCTGGGACGACGCGCGGTACACTTCCTTGTCGGCCCCCCCCGTGACGATAAGGTCGTACTCGCACCCCTGGGAAAAGGGACCGAAGGTCTTAGTCGTCGTGGTGGTATTGGTGATGCTGTAACGGATCCGCACCGGATTCTTTTCCTGGTAGACGTACTTGTCGGCCGCGGTGGTGAAGACGACGCCGTCAATGTTTATTGAAGCGCTGTTTTCGTACGGTACGCTGAAGGTGAAGTCAACCGTATCGGTCCGCATGTTGTAGAGGGCGACGTGCTTGATGATGATTCTTCCGCTGTAAAAGGCATACACGTCCCAGACTTCGCCGTTGGCGGTGATCGGAATTTTACCGATGGTATACCGGCCGTCGGCGCCGGTAATCGCCCGTAAACTTACGATTCCTGTCGCGGACGATGTTGATGATGCTATTGAACCCATCTGGGGCTTTTCTACAATCACCGTGCATCCTTCCACCGGCACCGGCTTCGCCGCGTCCGCCTTCATGAGGGTTACCTGTCCGGTCACCGTCGCGTACGCATCGGCCGGGATCAGGGTGAAATTGATCACCGTATCCTTACGGACAAACGCCGAAAGTGAAACGGTGCGGTAGTCGGGATGCGTACAGGTCAATGTATAGTACCCGGCCTCGATGTTTTTAAAGGAGTAATTCCCGTTCGTGTCGGTTACCGTCGAATCGCGCAGGAACACCGGTGCAACAATGAGATCGGCACTCGACTCCGCTACGGTAAGCGGAATGGCTGTCGAAGTAAGATAGATCTTCGCTTTGGGAACCCACATGCTCGCCCTTTTCATCGGATAGGGATCGTCATGTACGGTCCCTTTGATGGTATACGCGATCGGTGCTCCCGATTCCACCACCGAGAATTCGCCGTAGGTCACCAGCGTACCGGTGGCGCCTCCATCCTGAACGACGCGGTAGGTGCCGGCCTTGAGCGCTCCCAGCCTGAAGGTCGGACCGTAATCGACCGGATTGTAAACTGCGGGGCACACTTTGCCCTTTGGCGGGGGATCCTGCGTGAACTTGACTTTGACGATATAATGTGCGACGGTAATATCCCGGAACGGCTCAACTACCAGCAACTGTTCAATCGTAAACAAGAGGCCGCTGAACGTGGGCGCCATGCAGGAGTTCGACGCCGTCCCGAGAATGATCTGAACGGTGACGGAATCCCTGCCCGCTTTCGGCGATGAGGGGGTCACGATCAGATACGGTTTCTCCCTGACGAGGGTATCGGCGATGGTCGTCTCCTGGGCAAAAGATGAAGCGAAAAGCGCCGGCAACAGAAGTACGAAGAGCGGAGAAGACGTTGAGGGTTTCATAGGGCCTCCTGTGGATGAAATTTATTATGGTCGTCGTTCATGCGGACTATTATTGTGCAAAGGGAATGCCGGGAAGCAACCTCCTGGTTAGACATGCCGTAACCTTTTGAATTGCAGAAGATTACGGCAGTACCTCCGATGGCGGCCGCATACCCTTGCCTGAAAAGGCATTGCCAGGAATCCTGGCAACAGCCGCCCTGTTTCCTGGCAGGTCAGGTTGATTGAAGCAGGTTTGAAGTCAGAAATTCTGCAGGGTGCGCACGATGCGGAATTCACCGGTCAGCAGCTCAACGATAGCCTGCCCGGTGCTGCGGGGAGAACTTGGATCCAAGCGAAGGGTAGTCATCCCGGCATCGGCCCGGAGAAGGACTTTTTCGGCGATCAATTGTCCGTTAAGAGCAAAAAGCCGCAGCCGCACATTGGAGGGCCGTTCAAGCGTAAAAGAGGCTTCGAGAAACCGGTGGCGCAATGCAAACCGCACCTGCGGCGCGGGATTAACCACCGCAAGCCCCTTTTGCCATACTCCCAATATAGAATTCAGCGCCAAAAAGTACAGTCCTTGGCGTGTTGCTCTCACGGATATCGTTTTATTCATGCTGTCGATGGTACCGCCAATATAACTGACGATTCCCGCTTCCTTATGATAAATTTCAGGCACCATGTCGTACCTAATATCCTCATCTTCCAATGAAAAGGAAATCAGAAAGGAGCTTCCGGTATCGTTAAAGCAGACATTGAAACGCACCTCAACAGCCTTTTTGATCGGTGGAGCGCCCGGCCATACGTACAATGAAGCGTCCACCGCCGTCACCTGCACCGGCCGGCAGTCCGCGCTTATTTTCTGGTTGTCGGCGGCAACGTGAACGACCGTTCCGGTCGTGGGATCGGTAATTGTGGAAGTAATCTTCGAGTCACACTGTTGCGCAGCCCGCCAGTCGGTCCCGATCTGGTAATTGTCGAGCCATCGGGCGACCGAGGAGTCAACCGAACAGAGCCTGTTTCCGTTGACGCCTATCTTGAGCCCCGTCAGCGCCGTCAGTTCATCCGGCAGCTTTACGAGCCGGTTCGAATCGAGATTGAGGGTGGCGAGGCTTTGAAGACGGGCGATTGACGCGGGCAAAGTAATAATACTGTCGCCGACGAACGATGCAGACTGCAGTCTCGAAAGCGTGTCGATCCATGCGGGAAGACTGTCAAGAGCGCAGTGGTTGACGGTAAGCACCTGGAGCGGCAATCCCCCTATCGCTTCGGGAAGCCGATAGAGAGGATTGGATGAAAGATCGAACCGTGACAGCTTATGCAATGTCGACACGGTATCGGGAAGCCCGGTAAGCGCATTTCCCTTGAGCGACAGGGTGACCAGTTCGGGCAGTTGACTGATTTCAGACGGGAGCTCCGTTATCGGTTTGAGCCCGCTCCGCAGGGAAAGATTGAGCGTCGTCACCCGCGCGGGTTCTACGCCGCTTATCGCTATTGCCGAAGAAACAACGCTTGCCACCGCGACATCGGCCCATCCGATCCTGTCGAGAATCGTGCGGACAACCGTCGAATCGTACGGATCGATCGCTGCAAAACCGCATCCCCAGAGGAGACTTGCGATGAGGAAGCCGGACCGAATTGGTAAGGTGAACTGTTTCATAAACTATCCTCGCTTCATTCTGATTTATAATGTCAGCAAAAGATATGCCTCATGCCGGGTATTCGAAGAACCACGGATTATCAATACGTTACAGTACCTGTTCGGCCGGGCTGTCTCATTGAATTCCGTATTGATGCCAAGAAAGTGCGCACCCATCAGTCGGCTCTCCCGGTTATGAAGAAGGTTCCCGACACGGTGCCGGAATTGTCGGCATTGTCGACGACCCGTACCTCAACGATATTCGTGCCTTTGAATCCCGCGGTCGAGAACCGGTGAACAAACAGATTGCCGATTGAATCGCTTATCGCGCCGGTCTCTGCTCCGAGAGAGTCGCGATGATAGGCAAATGACGGTGGATCGTTCTCATTGACGATCCAAATGATCTGCGCCGCATAGTCATCTTTAATTTCCAGGATCCGCACGCCGATAAGAATGACCGAGTCGTGCGGGGCGCAGTATTGACTGGGTTTGAAAAACAACTTATTGTCGAGCAGCGGCGGACTGATTTTTTTCACCGGAAGATACAGCAGGGTCTCGTTGAGGAGACCGCCTTTACCGAACAGCCTGATGGTCACCGGCATCTGCGGATCCGCCACCTGATACTTGTGCCAGTACGGACGCTCGAGCGCTTGCGAGGTTACCGTATCACTGCCGTCTCCCCAGTCGATCGACAGACGAGAAAAAAGCGAGTCGGGATCGGCGACGTTGACCTGCAGATTCTCCCATTCCCCGGTAATGAACCCTTTCGGTCCGGTGCGGATAAGCGCGAACGTCGGCCGCCGCGGCTTCGAAATAAGTACGGTAAATGAGTCAACGCCCGTATCACCCCGCGCATCGATGATCATGAGCCGCGCATGAAAGGTCTCCCGTGAGGTATCTCGTGACGAATAGGCAAAGGTAAAGGAATCAACGACGTCGTCGACGGGAGGATCGAACAGCATCTCCAGTTGTTCCCCGCCCGCGGTATCGCCGGTATGAAGCACCGCCTTCGTAATTCCTCCAAAAGAGTCGGCGGCTTTGAAAACGACCGTCAGGGAGTCGTCGAAAAAACGCATCGATCCGGTATCCACGATTACCGCGCCGACGGCGGGCGGCCGGACTACCCGCGCGAGCCTGTAGTCGCGTCCGGGCGGTTCGAGGGTCACGTCAACCGTGGAATGGAAGGTATGGTATTCATCCGAGGTGATGGTGATGGACGCCTTTCCGGTCGGCACTCCCGACAGGCGAAACGTTCCGGCGTTATCGGTCGTTGCCGACAGATCCGTTCCGTCAACGGTCACCACGGCGTCTTCGATTTCCGCGGCTGTTACGTTGTCGCGCACCGAGCCGCGGAGTGTCGCCGTCGAGTGGGAGAAGGGACGGAACGGGTCGATGAGCCTGTCGCAGAAAACCTGCATCAGCAGGAAAACGATTGCAGCCGCCGGACCGGCCAGCGCCGATGCATTGTTTAACGGACGCAGGTTTCTCTTGGCGCTCACCATGCTCACAAACCGTATTTCTTCATCAAATCCATCAGCGAATTGCGGCTGATGTTCAGAAGCTCCGCGGCGCGCGAAACGTTCCTTCCCGTCGTGGCGAGCGCGCGCGGAATGAGCACCCGGTCGATCCGTTCCCGCGCCGCCTTGAGGTCGAGCGCGTCATCCGCGTCCGCGGCCGTCTCCTCATGCGGGGCTTCCGGCGGCCGCCGCACCTCCAGTGCGCAGTGCTCCGCGTCGATCAGTCCGCCCCGGGCATTGACCAGTGCGCGCATGACCGTATTTTCGAGTTCGCGGATATTTCCCGGCCAGCGGTGGGCGACGAAAAGCCGCTTCGCCTCGGGAGTAAACCCCTGCACCGCCGGATTGAGGCGCGGTCCGTAGCGCGACAGAAAATGGTCGGCGAGGTGCGGCACCATGTCCGGCCGTTTCCGCAGCGGCGGAAGTTCGATCGCGAGCACGTTGAGCCGGTAGTAAAGGTCCTCCCTGAACCGCTTCCGCGCCACCTCCTCCTTGAGGTCGCTGTTGGTGGCGGCGATCAGGCGCGCGCTGCTGTGCAGGGTCGCCCCTCCGCCGAGCGGTTCGTACTCGCCGCCCTGGATGAACCGCAGCAGTTTTGCCTGGAGCGCGTTGTCGAGCTCTCCGATCTCATCGATAAAGAGCGTGCCGCCGTCGGCGCCGGCCACCTTGCCCGTCTTCCGGGCATGCGCACCGGTAAACGCCCCCTTTTCGTGGCCGAAAAGTTCGCTTTCGAGCAGCTCGCGGGGAATCGTCGTGCAGTCGATGACGACAAAGGCTGCATCGGCATTGCAGGCGCGGTGGAGAGCCTTTGCAAACAGCGACTTCCCCACCCCCGTCTCTCCGGTAATGAGAACCGGCAGTCCCGTGGGGGCCGCCTTGTCGATGAACTCCCGCAGCCCGCGGCAGTCGTCCTGGTCAAGGCCGAAAAAACCCTCCCCGGCGGCCGGGGCCCCCAGCTTCAACGCGAGGTTCTCACGCTCCTGCCGGAGGCGGCTGATGATGGGGGCGAACCGGCGCTCGGAATGTCGCCTGGCCTCCTCGGAGGCGGTACGTTTCTCCCGCTCGATGACCTGGAGATTCTCGAGGACAAGCGCGATAAAGGCCGAACAGGCGTTAAGAAAATGGACGTCATTCCTCAGGATCTGCAGTTGGCCCGCCCGGCGCGATACGCAGTAGACCGCTCCGTGAACTTCACCCCCCCGGCTTAACACCGGGAAACAGAGCGCCGAACGGATCTTGAACCGGAGCAGTGTTTTCATCGCGCCGCCTTCGCCGTCGACCTCCTCGATCACGACCGGCCTCCTCGTTTCGAGGACGGTCCGCAGGACCGACCTGCTGACCACCGCGTATTCGTCGCTCCATTCAATTTCATCGTTTTCGAGAATGCCGAAACGGTTCTCATCGGAAAGGTAGAGCGAAGCGATCTCAAGCCCGAGAAGCGAGCGGAGCTCCCGCAGGAGCAGCGCAACGGCGGCGCTGCGGTCCGACACCAAGAGCACGCGTTCGAGCAGCGTCGAGAGCGTTTCGAGCAGACGGCTGTTCCGCCGGTAGAGTTCCAGCGTGTCAATCACCTCGTCAACGATGCCGTCGGGAAGGCCGCCGCCCTTTTTCAGCTTTCCGAGAAGCGCCGCCGGGCGGTCGTCATCCTCATCTCCCGGAATACGGTACAAGGCCGTCGTACGATGCCCGGAATGCCCCTCCGACACCTCCTCCGTATAGCGGATCGTCAGATCGCCGAGTGTGATGAGGTCGCCGTGCCCGAGCACCCTCTTTTTTATCCGTTTACCGTTGACCAAGGTGCCGTTGGTACTGTCGAGATCGAGCAGCTGCACGCCGTGCTCGTCGAGCAGCAGCGAACAATGAAGCCCTGAAACATTCCCGCTCTCCAGACGGATCTCCGCGCCGCAGTCGCGCGCGCGCCGTCACTGCCCCCGGCGGGCGCCGTGCGATCCGTCGGGCGGCCCGCTGCGGCGCCGGGAGATCGCCCGCGCGCCGTTGTCTTTGCATGCGAAAACGTATCGGCAACTGCGTCATCCGCCCCAGCCGTATCGCCGCGGGTGATTTCCCGCACAACGGTGCGGTCTTTCCGGGGAGGTCCGGCCCTGCCGGACCGTTGTCCCGGTCGACCGATCAGGACAAGCACGCCGGCAACCCCCGCCGCGGCCAGAACCGCCGCGGTTATCACGACCCGGCGTATTCTGTACCCGTTGTCCTGAGGCAGTATGATCGTCGCCGAGGGTGGGGGCGCCGATCCGCCGACGCCTGCAACGGAGGATTCAACACCCATCGCGGCCACATCGATGCTCACCGGCCGCCGCTTTCCCGTCAGGGCAAGCTGTTCGAGCAGTTCATTCGCGTCGCCGATCCGCTCCCGCGGGTCGGCGGCGAGACAGCGGTGAAGGATGTCGTGGCACCATGGAGGCAGGCGGTCCAGAACCGCCGCATCGACACGGATTTCCCCGCGCCGGATCCCGTCGATCACGCCGGGGAATGTCTCGTTTGCATAGGGGAGCCTTCCGGCCACGAGTGTGTACAGACAGATTCCCCATGAGTAAATATCCGTCGCCGCACTGAGGGCCTTTCCGGAAATCTGTTCGGGCGACATGAACGACGGTGTTCCGGCCACCGCGTCACCGGTGGTCAGCCGCGGGTCGGGCAGGCGGTGCGCGAGCCCGAAATCGGAGAGCATCGCCCGTCCCTGCCGGTGCAGAAGTATATTCGCCGGTTTAACGTCACGATGGATGATCCCGAGTGAGTGCGCCTGCGCAAGGGCCTCCGCGATTTCGCCCATGACCGCAATGGCGTTTTCCGGGGAAACCGCGCCCCGTTCCTCGAGCACCCGTTCCATGGTGGTGCCGGGAACGAATTCCATGATGATATAATGGAGATCGTCAACTGAGCCGAAATCGAATATACGGACCACATGCGGATGGTCGATTTTCGCCGCGGCGCGGGCCTCCCGTATAAACCGGTCGGATGCGGAGGGATCCCTGCAGAGATGCGGGTGGAGCACCTTGATCGCAACGGTTCGCTGGAGCCGGTCGTCCGCAGCCTCATACACGATTGCCATTCCGCCGACCCCGATCTCCCTGACAATAGTATAGTTCTTTATTACCGGAAACATATCAATTTAAAATAATGATAAGCGCGGAAAATTGAAAGGTTCGGGGCGATAAAAAGGGGAGACGGCCTTTTTCGGGTTCAATCCGGGTTGACACCTATCTCCGTAATGTATATTGGTTTAAGGATATATCAGCGGGTATCGGGTATTACAGAGTCATCACCAGCATCAACCGACGCCGCGTATCGGATGAAGAGAAACACACTTTTCAGCAGCCATCGGAATTCCTGCAACCGCTGCCGCCGGATCCTTGCGGCAGTACTCCTTCTTTATCTGCTTGGCGGTTACAGCTATGCCCGTCTCACGCCCGAAGACCTTGCGGTCATCTCCGAAACGGGCCTGATCCCCCTTACCGGGGAACAGGAGGGTGAGTATGCGGGACGGGACTATGTCGTCGTCGAGACAATGCGGATCAACAAGGATAAGACGGTAACCTTCGCACCGGGAACGCGCCTCTTTTTCCACCCCAACGCACGGATGATCATCAACGGTACGCTCCACTGCAAAGGCACCCGCGCCAAACCGATCACCGTCGGCAAACTCCCCTTCGCCCTGCCGAAACTCTCGTCGCAAATGATGGTGTTCGACAATACCTCCATTTTCGTTTACCGCGGCGGCGGTCTCTATCTGCGCCATACGCACCTGGCCGATTCATCGGTGCGCATCAGGTTGACCGATATTACAAGCGCGTTTTCAATCGATACCGTGACCTGCGCGGGCAACCGGTTCATGCTTCCCGACACGTCGCTCCTGTTCCCGCCCAAGGCGGTGGTCACCTGTACCAACGAACACGGAGCGGTGGCGCAACACTGCGGGTGGGTGCTCCCGACGAAGGCGACGGCGGCGGCGCGCCGTTTTCATATCACCCCCCTGCTTGCCGTACGGGCCTCCCTGGGAGCGGGCACCCTGGCTGCGGCGGGAGTGTGGGCCTATTACAACCGTAAAGCCGACCGCGCCGCCGAGAACTATTTCGCGAAAACCGATTCCCCCGATGTCAGGCGCTACCGCGAGTTGAACAACAGCGCCGTTCTCTACCGTAATCTCGCCGCCGTCACCGGAGCATGCGGCGTTGCGGCACTCTCCATAACCTTTCTTATCGGAGGGAACCGTCCATGAACTCCCGGTTCGCCGCCTCATGCCTGCTGCTGTTCGTTGTGTACTGCGCCGAGAGAATCGTTCCCGCCGACAGCGTCTACGACCCCGACAACACCGGAGGCGATTATCGACTGGAAGCGCGACGTGCTCCCGGCGGCGACACACTCTGCGTGTTCTTCCCGTGCACCCTGTACTGCTCAAGCAGCGGCGACGACCAACTTACCGGCTACCGCTGCACCGCCCGACCGGCCGGCTGCATGATCCCGTCCGACGGGGAACACGGCTTCTCCGAACCCTTGATTCTGCGCTTCATCGATACCGGCGCCTGCACGCTCCGGGTGACCGGCATGCGGCCCAACAACCTGACGGTCACCGCCTCGTATCCATTAACCATTGTCAACCCCTACCGCATCAGTGTCGATTCGGGCTCGCTCCTGACCGGCGACTCCGTGATGTTCCGGGCGGTCAACACGCGCTGCGACACCACCTTCGATAAGGCGCTCGACGTGCAATGGCGCGTCGACGGCGACGATGCCGGGAAACCCCTTCCGTTCGATTCGGGCTTTTTCTACGCGGTCGCGCGTCCGGATACCGTGACCGTTTCCGCAACGGTAAGCTACTCCTCCTATAAGGACGCGTTACTCGACGGTGTGCGCATCGCGGTCCCGGAAAAGCGTATCCCCTCCGTCTCCATCGAAGACGTGGTCCTCGCTTCCATTGGCCATCCCTACACCATTCTCGGCTCGATGAGCAATGTCGATACGCTGCTGTGGCGCAATGGTGATTCCAGCATCGACACGGCCACCGACACCGCCTCGCTTACCTTTACGTGGACCGACTCCACCGACGACACCATCGTCGTCACCGCCAAAAACCGGTTCGGCACTCCCGGCAACAGCGACACGGTTTATGTACAGGTGCGCGCGAGTTCCTTCGCCCTCGAATTTCCCAGCTGGCCCGCAAGCGTGCGCGCGCGCAGAACCGCCGTGTGGGAAGTCATCGCGAAACACGGCGAAGAAGTGATACCCGACAGTCAAGTCACCTACCTCTGGACCGTGACCCCCGACACCGCCCCCGATTCGATGAGCGGCGACGGTGGAAGGCTCATTCTTTACTTTGACGATAACCCCGGTGCGCCGGTGAAAGTGCGGGTCGATGCGATCGTCGACACCGACACCCTCACGCGCACCGTCGATTTTTCGGTGATCGCCGACAAGCCGGTTCTCGCCGTCGTCTCCGCCGACGATTCCATCGGCCTTGGCGACACCGCCGTGATCGTTGTCCGCACCCGCGATACCAACGGCGACGGCGGCATCGCCGGCACCTACTACCGCTCCGAAGGCGACAGCGCCGGAGCCATGGACTCAGACACCCTCCGCATTGTCGGCAGGGAACCGGGAGAGCACCGGTTCGAATTCTGGTGCGTCGACGATGACGGGTTTTCCTCTCCCGTAATGACCGTCCCCATACTCTTCACTTCGAGCGGGCCGTATTTTCTGCGCGCACGCGACACGATTACGGTGTACGTCGACGATTCGGCCACGATCACCGCCGCCGCGCGGGCGGGCAACAAAGGCGGTACGATTATGAAATGGCTCTGGGACTTCGGCGCCGACGGCAGCGTGGAACGCACCACCGACGTCGACCATTTCGATACCCTCTTTACCGACACGGGCTCGATAGCCCTGCGCGTCGGCTGTCGCGACGACCGCGGGGACAGCGCGGAGACCCTTGCGGTCCGTGTCGTCAACGTGTCGTCCGGAGCGCCATCAGTGACGTCGCTCGCCTTTACCCCGCAATCGATGTACCGCGGGGATTCGGTGGAGCTGCATATCGTCGCCTCGGATCCGAACGGGACGGTCGATTCCCTGCTCATCGGCACCGACAGTCTCTCCCCGCGGCGCATCAAAACCGCTTCCCGTGCCGCCGCCATCGACACGACCTTCAGACTGCCGATGAAGACAACCGGAACCTTCAGGTTCTTCGCCGCGGTAATCGATGACGACGGGAGGCGCTCGCCGTGGCGGAGCTCGACCGATTCGGCGATCGTTCACAGCGGCAACCCGACCGTACTGTGCATCTCTCCCGACACCTGCTGGATCTTCGATATGGTCAAGTATGCAATTTCCGCCTCAGATCCCAACGGGAGCGTGGTATCCTACACGATACAGTGGGATCAAGGCGGTGCATGGGAGACCGGAACCGACTCGACGGTCAGCCACGGCTACTCCTCATCCGGTACGAAAAAGGTGCGCGTCGTCGCGACTGACAACCGGGGCGACATGAGCGATACCCTTGCCGACAGCGTCGTGGTGAAGCTCGGCAGGCCGGCGGTCTCAACCGATTCATTCCCCGCGAGCGTCTGGATAAACGACACAATCGACTATACCCTCTCGGGCGGCGACCCGAACGGCGGAATCAAGGTATGGGCCGTGCGATGGAGTCCCGACAGCGCCTTCGAGATACGCACCTCAAACGGCTCCTTCACGCATACGTTCTACGATACCGGCATGCAAGAGCTGAATGCGTTCGTCGGGGACAGCGACGATATCGCCTCGGATACCGCCATCCGGCGGGTGTACGTCAAACTCGGCAGACCGTCGATATGCTCGATTACCGTGGTCAATCCGGGCTTCGATTCGATTTTTATTTACGATACGGTTTCGTTCACGGTGAAGGCCCTCGATCCCAACAATGAAAACAGTACGATCCGGGTGTCGTGGGACGGCAGCGAAAACTTCGAACCTCCGAAAACGGTTTCGGGCGACAGCGCCCTGTTTACCCGTCGCTTCGAAAAGAACGGCGCCGTCGGTCGGACGATCCGCTTCCGCGTCTCCGACAACGACGGATTGATTGACGATTCACTCCATACCGTTCAGGTGCATCGGGGCGCTCCGACCGTCACCCCGATCGAAACCATTCCATCAGCCGGCAATATTTTCGTCCGCGACCCCTTCACATTCCGCATACGCGCCGCGGATGGAAACGGCGATGTGCGGAAAATCTGCATCAACTGGAAAGGGGGCTCCGCGGCGCAGGACTCGCTGATGTTCGGCGGCGCCCTCAAGTCAATTGACACCTCATTCACCCACGAGTACGACACGACGGGAGGCGACAGCGTCGTCCGTGTCTGGGCAATCGACGAGGACACCGTGTCTTCGGATACGCCGGCGACCGCCATCACCATACGGAAAGGCGCCCCGGAGCTCTGGGGGGACACGCTGGATACGCTGTGGGTGGTGGTGGATAATGGACCGAAGATCGAGTACCCGCTGCAGCTTTCCGACAATGCGTACGACACCAACGGGGTCAACAATAAACCGGTTCGGTATTACATCAACGACGGATTTCCCTTCGACTCGAACGCCGTCAGCGCGAAAAAGAACAGTGATGGAAATTTTCTGTGGTACGTGGACGAAGACCGGGTCAACCAGAATCCGAAGCGCGTCACGTTTGCAGTTCTTGACGATGACGAGTTTCTACGGTCAGATACGTTCCGGGTTTTCGCCGATAGCGCGCCCGTTGCACCGAATCCTCTCAATCCGGTTGCGAACGCCGACAGCGTGACATTGCGCTGGCAGAATTATGATGCAAAGGATGGCATTAGCGGCACCCACTTCACCATTTACATCGATTATGCAAGTGCCCCCGCGCCGACAACGATATTACAGCAGGACGCGGGCTCGCTATTCGACTGGGACGGCTCGAAATATAACTTTACATTTAAACCGACATCACCTTCTTTTTCGTGGAAAATCATTACCAGTGATCAGCGGGATACGAAATCTTCGAGTGTGACGATGTACTATGTTCCATAGAGTCTGGTGCACACCCAGACAACACGTCAATTCAGCCATCCGGGCCCGTAGGATTTTCCGTTTATAATAATCGATCCTGATCTTTCTTTTACAACCGTCACGCCGGATGTAATCGAATATGTTGTCAACAAACTCGTTGAAACGGTGCATCCGTCAAAAGTAATCCTTTTTGGTTCGCAAGCGCGTCGTGACAGCCGGACGTACAGCGATACTGGTCGGTGAATGTTGCGCCTACGATGACATCTTTGAATCTTTATACCCTGCCTGCGAGTTGCTGAACAAGTATAATTCCATCATTTATCCCGGGTCTATTGTATGAGATTGAATTGCTTTGCCATAGTACTTTTATCTGAAAACAAAACTTTTACAATGTATAACCCTGGAGAATATTCCGGATTGGATATATTGAATATCTGTTGATCGCCGCGGGTATCCGTTAATTCGGCCACCCGACGTCCGGAAGAGGATAAAATTACGGCTGATTGCGGTACTCCGTTTGTCGAAAAACTTTGGAAATCAAGTAAATACCCGGCGGGCGTTTTCCTGATCCGGGTAATGTCCGAGGTAATGGTGGCTTTAAAAGACATTGACGTCGAAACCCCTATCGCCAGGTACACGTGTATCCATTCTTCCAAAAAGTCGGATTTTCCTTCATTGTATAACGCCACAAGGTTTAAATATCCCCCCCGAGCCTCGATGGTTAACTCGGTTTCAGAGGTAAAAGCAACCGAATCCCATTGTGATGGATCTATTGGTTTTGATGTGTCAATATCAGCAGACAATTTCGAGAAATAACATATGTAGCCTAAAAGATGATTATCCCCCGGTAAAGGTGGATCCCAGGTCAGGTGAGCAATCGTACGCGGCATGTCATAGTATGTGGTGAAGGATAAATTATTCGGTTTATTCAGCATTGACGATTCATTATTTTTAACAAATAAAAATATTTCCGAAGTCGCATCAATATCCTTTCTGTTTTCGGAAAAACCAGAATAAACCATAGTTACTAGAAACACCGAAGTAACAAAGCCGATTCGCACAAAATGAATGCTCATAAAATACGCCTCCCATTTACGGTTTTCTCATGCTCATAGTTTATGCATCTTCCGGTTTACCATTTTTTTTACTTCTATATCAATTTTCCACAAAGATGGATGCACAACGTCCATGCTTCGATAATACCCGTATATTGTGGTGCGCTATTCAAATGAATCCGGATTCCACACATAACTGTTTATCCTTATTTCAGAAGTAATCGAGTAATGAACGGGAAAAGAATATTTTATTGCGTTGCAATTATTAAATACAGGGCGCAGGGCTGTGGAAATATAATGTTCCGTTTGTGCAGAAATGTATATCGGGAGAATTAAAAGCGAAGGCAGAATTTTCATTTCAATCCCCAAGGCTGATATATCTAATATATCAATCCTGACAATAAATTGAAAGTCGTTCTGAAAAAAAGCGTTTTCTCGTAGAAAACACCGGCGGGCGGGCCGGGGATACACTGATTTCAATCGGCTGTATTCCAGCCCCATGCTTTAAAGCAATTGCCGGTAATTGATAGTTATTTATGCGAATATGCATCGTTCTAAATCGATAATCTCACCTGAAATAACTAGAAAATATCGAATGTTCCAAATCGCCACTCTACAGAATTCTCCCGGTCCGCATGCAACATCCAACAATCTGTCGGTTGGTTTTATACCACAGAAATCATAGTATCCATTTAAATATTCAACATTTTTACCAATAGACCAATTTGCAAATTTATCAGCCTGCCTATTAAATTGTTCTCTTGCTATTTGAGTTGTCATTAATAAGTCCGGTTTATTGGTTTGCAGGATGCTTCTTTATGTTGACTGACGTGTGCCGTGTTACGACGTGGCCGGGCTTTATTCCTTCATTATGACGGAGGCCTGACGGAGCCTTCGACATGACAGGCCGACATGAGACACTGCGGATTCCCCTTTTGCTCCCGGCCATGCGGCGAAGCCCTTGCGTAACGCGGCCGTTAGGCGTCTGTGCCGGGGGCATGTCTTTGTTCGTCCCGCGCGCCGGGAAAAGTCATGATGAAGCTCGTTCCTGCGCCAATCGAGCTTACGATCTTCAGGTGCCCGTCATGCGCCGCCACTATGTTGTTCACCATGGTAAGTCCCATACCCGTGCCGCTCTCTCCCTTCGTGGTGAAAAAAGGATTCAAACATTTCTCGCGTATTTCATCAGTCATGCCTATACCGTAGTCCTTTACCGTGATAGTCACGGCCCCATCAATTCTTTCCGTGGATATTTCAAGACGACCATCTTCGGGCATTGCATCTGCGGCGTTGAGCACCAAGTTCAACAGTATTTCGTGTAAATCTGATCCGCTGCCTGTTATTTCGGTATTCTTACCAAGGTTAAGGGTAACCTCTATTGCTTTTCCTGACAATACACGTCTTAACCGTATCTTTGTCAGTTCGACGACTTCTTGTATGATGCTGTTTGTATCGATCAAATTCCCACTTTCCGGATGTCGTGTGGAACGGTAGAACTTCTGCATGCGTTGTATGAGTTCCGCTCCATGTTGGGCCGCAGATTTAATCGCCCGAAGTTTCAGCAGAGCATTTTTCTTATTGTCAAGTTCAGTTTCGTCGACAAGCAGCATCTCCGTATAATTGAGTATTGGGATGAGCAAATTATTAAAGTCGTGGGCAATTCCGCTAGCCAATTGCCCGAAAGCGTATAGTCGCTCCCGTTTGATAGACGCATCTTGTGCCGCCTTTAATTTCTCCAGCGCAGCAAGAAGGTCGTTGTTCTTTTCTCCAAGCTCTTTTGTCCGCTTCCGTACCTGCCACCTGAGTACCAGACTTAATGCGAAGAAGACCATAAGGGCGATGGTGATTGACACGATACACCATACTACGAACCCGGGGATAAACATCCGGGGCTTTTCATAAATCCAATAAGCAAGGGCCTTATAATATACCGAATGCGGGTCGTTCATCATCTCGGCAAGATGCTTGTCTATAGCATCTAATAAATCTCGGCTGCGCCCTTTCGGTGCGGCGAAATGCAGTGTTGATGGATGCAAAATGACGGCCGTCGGCACCAAGGCACCTTCTTTCCCGTTGCGATAGGCGTAGAACCGGCTGACGATTACTGCGTCCGCTTTGCCGGATTCCACCTCTTTGATGGTGCCTTCATAGTCGGGCAATTCAATCAGGTTGAACGAAAGGCCGAATCGCTCACGAATTTTATCGCACACCTGCCGCTGTATCGAGCCTTCTAGGACCGCCACCGTCTTTCCCTCGAGCGCGGAGATCGACTCTATGACAATGTCCTTCTTGCAGAATACCTGAAGCCATGAACAAAGGACGGTAAGCTTATTGAAATCGAATCGTTTATTTCTGATATCGGAAAACGCCACATCGGGCATGATATCGATACTGTCGTTCTCAAGACGTTTCAGCCCTGTGTCCCAAGTGCCGTAGACGTATTTGATGCTCCATCCCTCTCGTTTTGCAATGTTTTCGATGATATCAATGAATATGCCGCGAGGTGTGCCGGCGTCGCCCATCTCAACTTTTGGCGGATTGTCATATACCCCAACCCGTACCGTTCGTGCTTCGGTCTTTCCACAACTCAGCACAATGACCGCGGCCAAGATGCCGAAAACACATCCCACTAAGGAGATTGCTGGTTTGCGAATGCCATTTCCAGAACAAGACGTGGGAAAAACAATCCATGCTCCAACATATTGAATCATAATTTCCTCCTCGTCGGCAAATCATCGCATGGCGACGCGTGTGGGCGAATCCATGGGTCTATCTATCGCAACCCCCTTTGCTGTCGCGGCTTCACAAGATTACTTTATAATAATTTGATCAGTCAAACGGTGGATATTTCAATTTCCTTTCTTCAGGTATCGGCGCGCATATATATGGTGTTTGGTTTTATCCTGTACGAAGCGCGTGCCGGCGGATGTTGTTTCGTTAACAAATAAATTGCCGGTTTTAGAAAGCGGAGCAGGGTTGGATGATGATTTTGTGTTCAAGCTGTTTTCCGCCGGGGTTGATGGTGGAAGTGATGTTAATAATACCTAAATTGAGCGATTCTTTTTGATGCCGATGCATAAGATGCCGAGGAAAGACGACATGCGAAAAGCGCAGGAATACC